>JANOTC010000650.1:0-3197 GCA_031416175.1 Gammaproteobacteria bacterium | reverse complement strand
CACCGCTGCCGCCCAGCCCCTCGCCGCGTATTGCATGGCGAGCTGAAGAATGACGGCTTCCTCAAATCCGGAATCGCTGATGGCCGGCAGGCCGGCCAAGTCAAGGGAAGCGATGGAGCGTTGAAAAATCTCAGGCGCCCTTACCATCACGGCAACGTAACTACAACCGGCGGCGTCCACTTAGGATCACGATATTCCGCCACCACCGTCGTATAAATTCCACCCCGCACATTGAATTCGGCGGTAATACGCATAAAACGCGGATCCGTAACGGCGCTTATATCGCGCAAAATATCATTGGTCACTTTTTCGTGAAACGCGCCTTCATTGCGGAACGCCCAGATGTATTGCTTAAGTGCCTTTAATTCGACGCAACGTGGGCCGGGCACGTATTCGATTTTAAGGGTGGCGAAGTCGGGTTGGCCCGTTTTTGGGCACAGACAGGTGAATTCTGGCACCGAAATTCGGATGGTGTAGTCCCGTTCTGGGTGCGGATTGTCAAAGGTTTCAAGGGCTTTGCTGGGTTGGGTAGGCATGGTCGGTTCTCTGTGGTAGCTTTACGCCGCTATTTTAACCGATCCTGAGCCGCTGAATTGAGGGTTTTGTGCGTCTATCCAAGATTAAGCTTGCCGGCTTTAAGTCCTTTGTTGACCCAACAACGGTTTTATTTCCTAGTAATTTAGTGGGAATTGTCGGCCCCAACGGCAGTGGCAAGTCGAATGTCATTGACGCTGTGCGCTGGGTCATGGGCGAAAGCTCGGCCAAAAACTTGCGCGGCGAATCCATGAGCGACGTCATTTTTAATGGCTCCTCGACGCGTAAACCGGTAGGGCAAGCGTCTATCGAATTGGTGTTCGATAATAGCGATGGCTCGTTAGGAGGCCAATACGCGACATACGCGGAAATTTCGATTAAACGCATGGTGTTGCGTGATGGGCAGTCCAATTATTTTTTGAACGGTGCGCGCTGCCGTCGTCGTGACATTACCGATATATTTTTAGGCACTGGATTAGGTCCGCGCAGTTACGCCATTATTGAGCAGGGCATGATCGCGCGTTTGATCGAAGCGAAGCCGGACGAATTGCGCGATTTATTGGAAGAAGCGGCGGGCATATCGAAATACAAAGAGCGGCGCCGCGAAACAGAGACGCGCATCCAGAGTACGCGAGAAAATATCACGCGCATTAACGATGTGCAGGACGAGCTAACTAAACAAATAGAAAAACTGCAACGGCAAGCAAAAACCGCCGAAAAATACAAAGAACTCAAACACGAAGAACGAACCTTGCGCGGGCAATGGTTGGCGGTGCAATGGCGCCATTTAGACGGCGATGTGGCAACGCGCGAAGCCGACTTGGTTCACTTGGAAACGCAACAAGAAGGTGCCTTGGCCGCGCAGCGACATACTGAAGCAGCAATAGAACATTCACGTTCAGCGCACAGTCAAGCGAGCGATGCGTTTAATAGTGTGCAAGGCGAAGTCTATCGTCTTGGTGCGGATATCGCTGCGAAGGAAAATGCCATTCAATCGCAACGAGAGCGTCGCAATCAACTTGAAGCCGATGTGCGTCAACTCGAAAAAGCGCAAATTGAAGCGCAGACTCACTTGCAGGCTGATCAAGCCCGCGTGCTTGAATTAGACACACGAATCGCTTTGCTGGCGCCGCAATTGGAAGAATGGGTAGAACGCGTCGAGCGTTTTTCTGATCAACTGCGCGTGCATGAATCGGCCGTTCAAACTTGGCAAAACGAATGGAATAGTTTTAGCCAGCAGGCAGCGGAGCCGGGCCAGCGCGCAGGTGTGGAGCGAACGCGCATTTCCCATTTAGAAGAGGCGGCGCGCCAAAATCAGTTACGCTTGGTGCGTTTGCAAGAAGAGTCTAACAGTTTAGACACAGGACTCTTGGAGCACGAGTTGGAGTCATTGGATGAAGACTTGCTCATCGCCCAACAACAAGTCGACACACAATTGGCGAAAACCCGGTCGGTGTTGACTGACGTGGGTGAACAGCGCAATCGCATTCACGAAATAACGGAGCGCATCGCCCAGCGCAGACACGCCATGCAGCAATGCGGCGGTCGAATAGCGTCTTTGGAAGCGTTGCAAGAAGCGGCTTTTAATCAGGGTGCGGCGGAAACTAAGCGTTGGCTAAATGCGCAGTCGCTCGAAAGTGCGCCGCGATTGGCGCAGCATTTGGACGTGGATGCGGGCTGGGAGCAGGCGGTGGAAACAGCGCTCGGTGCGCATCTTGAAGCCGTGTGCGTGAATAATGTGCGCGATGTTGCGGGTGCACTCGATTCGGTCGGCAAAGGAACGCTGGGTCTGTTAGAGACAAGCGTTTTATTGGCAACTGACTCGACGCCGAGTGAGTACGTGAAATTGGCCAGTAAAGTGCGTTGCCCTTGGGATGTGCAAACGGTGTTGAGCGGCGTTTTTTGCGCGGAAAGTTTGGCGCAAGCGTTGGCTATGCAACGAAGCTTGTCCGCGCATGAATCCGTGGTCACTCGTGACGGAATTTGGTTAGGCGCCAATTGGTTGCGGATAAACCACGCGACCGATGCCCGGGCCGGCGTGTTGCAACGAAACAAAGACTTGCTTAAATTGCACGCAGAGCGCAAGCAGTTGGAAGTAGAAATTGCGCTGTTAGTGGAAGAGCAGGAGCAAGGCAAAGCGACATTACACGCGTTAGAGGCTCAGCGCGAATTATTGCAAAGGGAAACGACGTTAATCGAACGTCGTGTTGGCGAAATTAAAGCGGGTCGCAGTGGAAAACTTGCGCGGCTGGAGCAAGCGAAAGCGCGCACTGCACGTGTCACGCAGGAATTGGCGGAATTGCAGGCGGCGTTGCAAAAAAATCAGTTAGCAATCGCCGAAGGTCGGGCGGGCTTAGAGCAAGCGCTAGAAGACATGGAACGGATTGAAGAGCGCCGCCGTGTGTTGAACAACGCGCGTGACGATCTGCGTCGCGCGGTGGACACGGCGCGTGCGCATCATAACGAAGCGCGCTCGCGTGAGCAGGAATTACGCTTAGAAAGTCGCTCTGCGGCAGCGTCGTTGGAGTCGACTCGCCAAAACTTGCAGCGCATGGAGCGGCAATTAGTCAATGCGCGTGAGCGTCGCGAGTCGGTGCAGGGCATGCTGCATCAAACCCATGCGCCGCTCGAAACCCTGGCTGTGGAATTGGAAAGTTTGCTCG
>JANOTC010000649.1:0-4759 GCA_031416175.1 Gammaproteobacteria bacterium | reverse complement strand
ACTGAACCGATACAGTCGTTGGCGCCACATTGGCGATGTACGGAACCTTTTGGCCCACAATTTCAAGCATAGCAATGACCAGGCCAGCGTCTGCACTAATGGGTTTAACGTCAAATTGTAGCGACACCTGTTTCCCGCCGCCGCCGAAAAAAGCATCGCGCAAATGGGCGGCACGCTGGAATTGATTTAGTACGTCTTGCGATATTCCTAGTGAAGCATTGCTAGCGTTCGTCCGCCAGCGCCATTGCTTTCCCCCCATGTCCACATGCGGCAATAAATTTTTCTGGAAAAACTCATCTACGATGCCGCCCGCAGCGAAGAATTTGGCAAAGTCATCCAAGGACACTTCCCCGGTCGCGTTGCGATTAAGGGGGTACCGGTCTGCAATGGCTTGACTGCAAAACGGCGCACCACTCGCGCCCCATAAAGCATTGAGCCGATCACGCTCACCGCCGAGTGTTAAACCCGCCCCGCCGCCACTGATTGCTTGCAGCATTCCAGCTAAGGGCGCCGGTTTGCCCGCCGCTTCCAAGCGAAGCTTATTAAGCGCATCCGCAGGGGGTGGCGGTGTACCGGTGCGTTTTGCAGTTGCAGCGGCATCCAGATATAGCGTCGCCTCTTTTAACATGACTAAGATCGAATCAAGCGGCGCGGGTCCAGCCAATGGCATTCCGTCTGGCCCCATACCCACCAACTTGTGTAGTTCATCGAAATGAATATCCACTGGGTTTCGCAGTTTGCCCACGCTCGGCGACGCAAGCTCCGCATCGACCCCCATCGCTGTCGCTAGATTTCGCTTAACAGACTCGAACTTGCCTTTGACCGCATCTGCAACGGCAGAACCCCCTATTCCGCTTGTTTTGATGCTATCCAAGCTCGTTTCTTTAGCCGCCGCATTGAGGAAGTTACGTAATGGCGAGTCGGTTGCCGACAGGATACCGGCAATACGCGCTCCTTGATCAAAGCCACCTAATGGTGCGGCACTTACGTCCGCTAAATAGGCGTCCCAAGCGCTAATATATTCATTCAGATACACCCTCCGCACTGCCTCTTGGATCTGCTCGTTGGTGGCGGAGTCTGTTACATTATCGAGCTGACCTAGCACCCAACTATCCTTGGAAATTTCAGCAACGGCTTTGTCACTTTGTTCTAGAAATTGGCGGTACCCAGCAAGCGAAAATGCGCCAGGGACCCCGCGCACAAGCGGTCCTCCGCTACGCTTTACCAATACTTCTCCCGCGCCACGACCACCTGCAACGACGGCACTGAACTCTGGCAATCTGGCCCGATCCAATTGACGCTTTACGCGATTGTAGATGCGTTGGGGGATTGGCATTCTGGCCAAAGAAAGTCGCGTAGTCGCGATCAACTGCTTATCCAGCAATGGCGACGCCCCGACCACACCGTAATCCGAGAGTAATGCTAACACGTGTCCTGACAATGCCTGTCTCTGCGCGGAGGTGGCATCGCCCAGGCTTCGCTCCCAGTCTAAGTCAACCCATGCAGCCACGGACTCCGCATCAAAATGTTCAGGATCACCCAACATCAAATAGACTCTAAGCACCTCATAAAGATATTCCGGGCTATTTACTCCGCCTGATGCGAGCTGTTCTTCTAACCTCTTGAGAATGGGCGGCAAAAGCGTCGCCGAAAGCATTTTTCGATACGCCGCCTGCGCACCGTAACCAAGCTTATCGCCCTGATACAATCCAAGCCTCATTAATAAGGGCACATCTTGGTCTTTGTCGGCATACCCTGCGGGTAAATCGCGAACCGCGTCAAGAAGAGGCAGAATCTGCAGTGGGCTACTCTGAGCACTTGTCATTGCTGCTGCCTGGTTAATTAGCGCAACCTTCTGACTTACGTCCTCAATCAGTCCTTTATTACGCACGTAGCTGGTAATGAGTCCGACTGATCCCAAAACTAAAACAAGGCCGATCACTGCAGTTGCACCCCATTGCAGCCAACGCCTTTTTCGTTCCAATTGTAGATTAACCCCAGCCAAGTTGGCCTCTGGAAATATGACTTCGCGCAACAGTCGGGTGATGAAATAGCTGCGGCCGCCAGTGGCGTTAGCGGGTAACATCTGCTTGTCTAGTCCGAATGCGGCGGCCATAGCCCCCATCACTCTATCAATTGGACTACCTTCTTGGGTACCGCTGGTGAAATACACGCCGCGTAAAAATGCTTTCTCCTCATAACGTGAGGTCTGAAACACTTCGATTAGAAAACGATTGAGGACGTCGCCAATGCCAGCGAATTGCTGTGGAAACGTGTAGATAAGTGCGCGCCGTTGAGGGTCTCTTTCTGATTGGACACGGTCTAGCACGCGTACCTGCAACTGCTTTTCAAGCAATTCAAACTCGCTAGGAAAAGCCGACAATGCGCAATCAACTTGCTTCGCGTCGTCAAGCGCAAAACTAACACCCCAGACCTGGGCGCGCTCATCCCGTCCTAAGTACTCAAAAAACTCTCCGAAGCCTGCTAGCAGGTCGCACTTGGTTACCATCACGTAAATTGGGAAGCGAACGCCCAATTGTTCATGCAACTCGCGGAGGCGTTCGCGGATGGAGTGCGCTTGCTTCCGTTGTTCCTCATCACTTTGCAACAGTAAATCCGAAACACTTAGTGCAATGATAATCCCGTTAACGGGGCGGCGGCGACGATGTTTTTTTAGCAACTTTAGGAAGCCAACCCAAGCGGCTTTGTCTACTTCCGTATGACTGTCCTGGGTGGTGTAACGCCCAGCCGTATCAAGCAGCACGGCTTCATCGGTGAACCACCAATCGCAATTGCGTGTTCCACCCACTCCACCGATGGCATTTTTGCCCATTGTTTCAGCAAGCGGAAACTTTAAACCTGACTGCGCAAGCGTCGTCGTCTTGCCCGTTCCAGGCGCGCCAACAAACATGTACCACGGTAATTGGTACATGTAGTTTCGGCCGCCCTGATTGCCGAGCTTTGCATTGCGTAGAATTTGGGTCGCTTCGCGCAAGCGATTTCCTAACGCATCAATTTCGACCGCCGACGCGTTGCCCCCTGACTTAAGCGCCCCTACGCCGCCGACACCCTTCAATAATTGCACATTGGCAAGTTTCGCTGCTGCAAATTTCCAAATGAAATATCCGGCATAAATTAGGAAAAACAAAAATATCCAATACAACCGAATCCGTTCAGATTCGAATGGGGCTTTGCCATTGAAGGAAAGGAGCGGTGCTTCAAACCAAATGATAAGTGAAAGTAAGACAACACCTAACAGTGAAAGCACCCACGGTCGGAATAACCCAGAAAACAATCGCTTCATAGAAATCCACAGTTTCGAAAATTCAAGGAGTCAGATAAAGACGTGCGCATAAAATTAATGCGACGCGGGTGTTAGCACGATAATACCAACCCGCCGGTTGCGTGCACGGTTTGCCGCGGAGTCGTTTGCGACGAGTGGCTCCGTGTCACCGCGACCTTCGGCGCGATAGCGGTCCACTGGGCCAGCACGCTCCGCCAGCAAAGCGAGAACAGCCTCAGCCCGACCTTTGGACAAGTCCCAATTGGACGGAAACTTTACTGAAAAACCTTTGGTGTCATCGGTGTGTCCTATCACTAACACCTTGCCAGGCACAGGCTTCAGGGCATCACCAATTTTTTGTAGGAGAGCGTGGTAATCGCCCTTCACTTCAGCGCTTCCAGACGCAAATACACCATCGCCATGCAATGTAATGGTCGAACGATCCGCTGTCTCCGTCACACTCACAAGCCCGCGTTCAATTTCATTGGCTAAGAAACCGGCAACACGAACCGGAACATTCACCGGCTGCACCCTGCTTGCGATGAGTGGAACAGAAGGCGCATCAACATTAACTTTGTGAAGGCTATCGAAGACAGGGTCCGAGGCCAGACTCAGGCGAAAGCTAAGCGTCAGTTGGATCAAAACGAGTAGCACACCCACGATGGCCGCCACTACCCAAACCGGCATCGCACGCCACAAAGACTCGCCCTTACCTTGCGCGCCCTGCCAGTGAACTGAGAGAGCCGACTCATGAGGCCCGCGCTCTTTCTGAATCATTTGGTGTAGCCGCTCACGCAGCATGTCAAGCTGAGCCTTACCTCCTTCGGCAATTCGGTATCGACCCTCTAGTCCTAACGCCAAACATAAGTACATTAATTCCAAATTTTGAATGTTTGCGCGCGGATCCTGACACAATTTTTGTAAGATAAGGAAGAATTTCTCACCACCCGACGCCTCGTTGTGAAAGCTAACCAGCAAGCTCTTACTCGCCCAAACCCCACCGCCACCCCAGGGCGTGGAAGAAATTGATTCATCTAAAAACGTGCAGAGTGAAAAGCGCGCAGCCGCTATAGCGTCATTTCCGATAAGCGCCGCTTTGGCATCACGCTCAAATTTTTTCACAGCTGCCACCAATTGGGTGCGCAGATTCTCCACCTGATTATACGAGGACTTAGAACGCAATAGCACGGCCATGTCGAGCAAGGGATTCGCGGCCCCGACTAACGGGTTTAACCCAATTCCGTGCGCCTTTAACGCCGCTTCGGGGTCATCGCCTGCACCGGTTGATTCCTGGCGTGAAGGGAGTGGCTCGCGGTCTACGCTGGTATTTGGCGCTTGCGGACGTCTACCCCCAGGGTTCGGCACGATAATCGTTCGATCAGAATCCTGAAAAGGATCTAACGGGTCTTTGGTACTCACTCTGTTTTACCTTCATTTGGACCAACTGCACATTGGCTGCTATAACAATGAACGCTG
>JANOTC010000648.1:0-3176 GCA_031416175.1 Gammaproteobacteria bacterium | reverse complement strand
GCTCAGCCGGGGAGTGAACTCATTACGAAAGAGCAGCGGGTAACTTACAGTTTCAGCTACGCACTTAACACTGATTGGATGTTTGCGGCGAGTCTGCCCATGATTACAAAACGGTTCACGCGTTATGATTTATCGACTGCGGAAGGCAACGGTCTCGGTGACATGGATCTCACCGCACGTTGGTTTTTAGGGAAAGACGCACGTTTCCGTGCGCGTTATTTGTGGGGAGTTCAAATCGGGCTGCGCGCGCCCACATCAACCGAGCAAACGACTAAGGGCGTCGCGCTGGATATTGACGCACAGCCCGGCGTCGGCGCCACTATTCCAAGTGTTGGCGCATGGTACGGCCGCTACGCGATGCCGTGGTTTTTTTATACGAGCGTAAACGCGCAACACGCAATAAAAGACGGCTATCAAGGTTATCAGGCGGGCGACGTCATGTTGGCCACCGTGATGGCGCAATACGCGTTGAAATTCCGCCTCGCACTACAACTAAGCGTAGATGGCCGTTTCAAGAGGCATGACAAATATTTCGACGTACAAGATAAAGACTCTGGGGGTGTGTTAGTGATGGCTACGCCGGGCCTGGCCTGGACGCCCTATGAGGACTTTGTGTTTAACATGAGTTACCAAATCCCGGCGATTGAAAATCCGAATGGTCGCCAAGAAGAGGACGCAACCCTGCGTGTCGGGGTGGCGTATGATTTTTAGTCGTACAATTCACCCGTTTGCGTTACTAGTGACCGCGCTAGTATTGGTTGGATGTCCGGGGCTGGAGGATAACGGTTCCGAGTCGGGCGTTCGAGTCCGCTTTGCGGAGGTGCATGTCGAAGACAAGCCGACCGTATTAGGTAAGGTGAGCGGCGTAACTGTGTTGCCCGTCGCCACTTCGAAAGTGCAGGACTCCGCAAATTCTTTATCCGCGAGCGCCGTCGCAATTGAATTAGGCGGGTATGCCCATTCGTCGCTTGAACGACATGATGTTACAGATAATTCCGGCCATGTGCTGTCGATGTATCGCATGTTTCTTGTCGTGGATCAGGTAGAATTGGTGCAGTGCGTGAGCATCGCGCAATTGCCTGCAAGACTATTGACGAGACTGTCGAGTATTTTTATTCCGACTGCGTCGGCCCATGCTGGTCATGGTGCGGAGCCTGTCGGCGGCAGAAGCCTAGGTGAGGCAAATGTGATTAACGTGGTGACCCGCGATGAGTACTACCTCGCGCTGGGAGATCTTGCGGTTGCGCCGGGGCGCTATTGCAGTGCGCGCGTTGCGTTGGGAATTGCGCAGGACGACGCATATGGCAAGGTTGAAGCGGCTGTTGCGTCAACGGACAATCCTGTTACATCGCCAGAGGTGCCCGATCTCAAAGGCAAGATGTTCGCGTTACGGGCGGATTATTGTTCGACCATGGATGCTGGTGTGTGCGCAGGGCGAACGCGAGTGGATATTGATGATGTTGGGCTAACGCTACCAGCGATCCAAACCCTCGAATTTGCGACGCCACTTGAACTGAGCGATTCAAAGCGCACTGCATTCGTGGCCATCGGAATTGCCTATGGAGCCTGGGCGCACGATGTGAACGTTTCGTTGCTTGTGAGTGACATAAATGAGCGCCAAAAATTTCTAAACAATATGGCAAGCTCGTTACACGTATATGCTAAAGGCTTGGGTGATTTGTCATCGAATGTATCATTCGAGTGAAAATTCCTGTCCCCGTTTCAAGTAGGCGTCGCCCCGAAGAAGGATTGGCCTCGGTTGCCTTTTTGCGGACTACAATGCTGAGTATGTTAACCGATATCGAAGCCCGGAGCGCGAACCGGGTCAACCTAGCGTCACGAACCCACCTTGGCCGGTTAGTTTTATTGCGGACATTTGCAATCATAAGCGTGCTAATTGCGATGCTTATCGCTACTAAGGTATTCAAATTTGACCTCCCTTTGAGTGAGATGGCGATTTCTGTCGGCTGTCTCGGATTTGTTAGTGGGCTGACATGGTTTCGACTGCGTAAACCATGGCCGATTACTGACCAAGAAATGTTTATTCAGCTTTTTGTTGATGTTCTTGGAATTGGGGCAGTGGTGTACTTGTCCGGAGGTTCGACTAACCCATTTATTTCGCTCTTGTTGTTGCCATTGATATTAACGGCGACGCTTTTGCCTTCTCGCTTTAGTTGGTATATGGCTGCTCTCACAATAGCGTGTTATACCGTATTGCTTTATTGGTATGTCCCGTTGTTCGGAAGCACAGGTGAAAGCGCCGATATTGTTGAACACAATCATGATCAGGCGACCAGTTTTCGCCTGCATGTTATTGGTATGTGGTTCAATTTTGTGGTGAGTGCGGGGTTGATTGCGACTGTCGCAGTGAGAATGATGGAGTCGATTCGTGCGCGTGACCGCTTGTTGGCTTCGGTGCGGGAAGAAGCGCTACGAAATGAACGCATTATCGCACTTGGCGCAATGGCAGCCGGTGCTGCCCACGAATTGGGTACGCCACTGTCTACTATTGCTGTTATTAGTCAAGATTTGCAGCTTGACTATGGTGGCGACCCGAAGTTAGCAGAGAATCTAAAAATCATGCGAACCCAAGTCGACCAGTGTAAGCGAATACTCTCTGAACTTCTTGCAAGTACGGGTACAGCACGGGCAGAAAGCGGGATGGTGTTACCATTCGACAAGCACATGCGGCGGATTTTGGACAAATGGTCCTTGGTGCGCCCACACATTAACCTGAAGCCGCAATTCTTAGGCGAGCAGGCGGCGCCTGCTGTGTTGCTGGATCAAACCATTGATCAAGCACTAATGAATCTACTCAACAACGCCGCAGACGTTTCGCCAAAAAGCGTGGAAGTGGATTTCGAATGGAATATTGAGCAGGCAACCATCACGATTCGCGATCATGGCCCTGGACTCTCCTCTGACGCATTGCAGAAGGTCGGAAAAGCATTTTTTACCACTAAAGGTCCCGCCCAAGGTATTGGAATCGGGCTGTTTCTTGCCAATGCAACGATCGAGCGGTTTAAGGGTGAGGTGCATTGGTTTAATCGACCCGGTGGCGGTGCAGTTATTAAAGTCACTCTTCCTCTGACGTCAAATAATTCTTTTCATCCTGAGGCATTCGAATCTGCGCGATGAGTTGCCAAGCCTGTTGCTGGTCGATGACGATGTGACGT
>JANOTC010000647.1:0-5242 GCA_031416175.1 Gammaproteobacteria bacterium | reverse complement strand
GCAACATCCTGTCGTAGTCACATACCTCCCCATCGACTTTCAAGCTGTCACAGTAGGATCCCCTGCCTTGCGCAGGGCGGAAGTGGGCGTGAAATTAAGTGTTATGACTTGCGGACAACGTTGGCAACTTGCTGCGCCTTCCTGTTGCCACCAACGGCAGGAACTGCGAATTGAGCACGGTGCAAGTTTGTGTACAACGATGGGTGCATAGTGCACCGTTTTTTCGACAAGCCGACAGGCATCCCGATGGTCATCAAAATGATGACAGCCTTGCTTCGCACACGGCGCCGCAAAACGGAACACTTCTGAAGGCATGACGGGGGCGGCGAGTTCCAAAAGTTCATCGGTCACCGGTTGGGCAAGATCCAGATAGGCCGTTTCCGGCCTATCTGGCGTGCCACCGACCACCGCGAACACTTTGGCGCCTTCCCAATCGGGTTGCGCACTTGGGCAAAGCGTTTCGTGTTTGGTGGTCATGGTTTTAACCTCAGAACGAAGGTTGACTCAGTGCAGGCAGAGACAGTTGTGTCAATTTTGAAATGGGGCTTATCAACCCGCCGTAAATGATCGGATTAAATTTCAGCAGCAACGCGCCACCTACTTGACCCGCCTCCTCCATGCTGAGTTCTTCCACCGCATGGCGTGCAGCGAGTGCTCGCTGAACGCCTTGTGCGGCCATCTCGCCAATGTCATCACCGTGAATACACTTAGGTTTAGTCGACATAGAACTGTCCATTTTCATCGTCTCCATACGTTTAAATTGCGGTCGCGGGAAATGCTCACGAGTGAGGCGACCTTTCATTCCCACTCGCGAGGCTAGAAAAATTATGCGCCGCAATGAAAGAGAAGGAATCAGCATGATGGGTTAGGGCAGGCAAGAAACGGCCTAGTACCTTTGCCCTATTCGAGTCGAGCGCTCCCCGCTCCCCGCTCAAATAATTTCAGGCCCCACTTTCTTGTTAACGCGGGCTTAAGTAATAGAATACTAAGTACCTAATCAACTCAATCGAACGTCACACACCTAGTTCAACTCGTCGACATGCATCTTCGTTGCGCAATCGTATCCCCTGCGCTATATTCGGTCATCGGCCGACAAGCCCTTGTCAAGGTGGCTCGGTCCTTACACATGCTCCGCAAGATGCTCCATTTCATACGGACAACAATGAAGCGTCGAATTTTTCGCCAAATTCTAACGGTTACTTTATTGCTGGTCATGCCGGTCTCGACAGGGATTGCCGCCAGCAATTCGCCGTTTGTTATCGTGGTTTCCCGTGATGGCTTTCGTGACAATATTTCCCCGCGATTTGGGGAGGCTGCTTTTTCAATGCAGACAACAACATGGCCGGACGGTCATTCCATTCAACTGGTTGTATTACCCAGTAGCGACCCAATCCAGTACGTTTTCACTCAAAACGTTCTGCACCTTGCGCCCTACCAAGCCGAGACGCGCTGGCTACGCTTTGTCTACTCCGGTCAGGCGCTAAAACCCATTGTGGTGCAAAATTTTACGCAAATGGCCGACACGGTTGCCCGAATACCGGGTGCCGTTGGCTATCTCCCTGTCAATGCACCGCTTCCGGCGCCATTGCAGGTGTTGCCATGAAACGCGTACAGTGCATGGCGCACACCTTGTTAGCCATCTTATTTTTGTGGACGTCTCCTCTCCGTGCCGAGGAGACAACCGCCTTACTCGGCTCTCACCCGTATCAATGGTATGGCTTCGTAACACAAGGCGCGTTCTATGCGCGCAATAACAATTATTTTGGACAAAGTAACGGTAAGGTTAGTTTTGATTTTCGCGAATTGGGCCTGGGCGGGAATTTTAACCTCACCCCTCGACAACGCCTTGCCGGGCTTCTGCTTTCGCGCGACGCGGGTGAAACTGACAACGCAAGCATTCGTGTCGACCACTTGTTGCTAGATTCGCAGTGGGCCACCTTGAATGGCTGGCAATTAAGCAGTCAATTGGGCCGCATAAAGATCCCGCTGGGCCTACTTAATGAAACGCGTGATGTCGCCGCTACACGTCCCAGCATCTTGTTACCGCAGAGCTTGTACTTCGATAATGCTCGACGCTTTCTCATCAACGCCGAAGGCATCAAAGCACGCGCGCATCTTTTAACCAACGAAAGCGATACATCCGTTTCGGTAGCCGTCTTAGTCGCCAATGGCATCAATAATCCCGAAACCGAGTCTTATTTCTTGGGTATCGATCACCCAGGCCATCTAACGGCTAAACCCGGCGCACAAATTCGCCTGGTTCATACGCGGCGGGCAACAGGCACCACGCTCATGGCCGAATATGGGATCAATTCGGCGCACTATTTACCTGCCGCATCGGACTACCTGAGCGCGGGTCGCAGCGACTTGTCCGTCTATTGGCTTTCGCTCCGACAAGACTGGTTTCCGTTTGAAATACGCACGGAAGTGTTACGCATCAATGCGCACCGTCGCGGGTTCGGTCCGGTGATTCCAGATTCAACCAATTACGCCTTCGGCTGGTATGGCGAAGCCAATTACACTTGGCGGCGCACTGAAGCATTCCTGCGCTACGACGTTTCCTATGTTGACCTAGACGACAAAAGCGGGACGGCGTTGGCGAAGGCCACGAACCGCCCCGCCTACGATTTTTTTGCACGCGACTGGACGACCGGCGTGCGCTATCATGTTACCAGCAGCGTATCCGTCTCAATGGAATACCACTATGTGGACGGCACAGGATGGCTACCCATTGCTGACAACAAAGACCCGAGCGAACGCAAACGCTACTGGCATTTATTGGCTACGCAACTGGCGGTTTCCTTTTAATGCGCAACTTTCGCATTAAACTAGGCTGGCTGCTCTTAATCGTAATCGCGAGCCTTGTTGCAATCGCTGGATATATACAATACACGTTAACCGCAGAAGCCTTACAAGAGCACTTTACCGATTCTGTGCGCACGACCCGCGAAAACCGGAGCGCCGCTTTGGTCGGCATTTTTCGCGAATGGGAACAAAAACTCTTCGATGTGGGCGGTATTGTCGCTGCCCTGCGCGATGTCCGCGATGCAGCGACCCGGTCAGATGCGGAGCTCGCTTCACGCGCCTTAGCAGAAAATTTTCCGACACTCAGCCTCGCGTCTGGTGCGGAGACCGTCACGATGGTGGATCGAACCGGCCAGTTGTTGGCCACATGGGGGTTTACTGCCACGCCAACGTTTAGTTGGCGCATGGCGCAAGACGCCATTCGGGAAGGTCGTCCAAAAACCCAAATTAAATGCACTCAGGCGCACTGCTCTCACGTCAGTGCCATCCCAATTTTCGATGCGAACGGCACGGTGGGTGCCCTTATGCTAACCGCGAATGTGCAGGAATTCGCCGTCATGTTTAGCGCCATCACCGGGTATCACCTCGAAATTTCACCGGCCAGAGGAACGTCTGCCATCAGCGTGGCGCTGCCGCTGGCAGGCGATCAGCCCGCCCGCGTTCAACTTCAAGTGCCCAATTCAAGCTGGCCTAGTACGCATGGTTTCTACACGGCGATAGATTTTTCAACGGACGTGGCGGCGTTCGTCCAACTTAGAACGCGCATGGCGCTAACCGATGGCCTCTTGTTTGGCTTACTCGCCAGCTTGTTGTTGCTCGTCATCTGGTTTTCACTGCGACGCGTTAATTTAATAACGCGCAGTATGCGCAACGTGGGTCACGGCCATTACAACAACTTGTCGGCCCAACTTAGCGAATTACACACGCAACTAAAAGCGGCGCGAGCTTCGTGGTGGCACGACGACGTCGACGATCTAGCGACAGGCTTGGTGGCCATGACCGAAGGGATTAAAAGTTTGGACCTGGATCGGGCCAAGAATCATGAGTTACTGCGCGAACAACTGGCGTACAACGAAGATTTAATGGAATCGGTCACTACTCCCATTCTATTTGCAGACGTCGAAGGCCACGTACTTGATTTTAATCCTGCCTTTGCGTCATTTTTCGGCGCAACGAGAGTGGAACTACTAGGTCGCTCTCTGGACGCCATCGCAACCGACCGCACCTCGTTCGCCGCCCTACTGCGCGCGACGGGCTGGATCGCAGGCAATGCATCGCGAGACCTCAAAGAAGTGCGCTTCCGCCCTGCGGCTGGACAATTTTGTCACTGCTTGGTCGCCAGCGGCCCGCACACACGCATTGACGGTTCCATCGTCGGCCACATATTTACCTTTGTCGACATGACACCTTTACGCCGCATCGAAGAAAAGTTTCATGTCGCCGAGACGGCCGTCGCAGCAAAAGACAACTACATCGGTATGATCAGCCACGAAATGCGTAACGCGTTGCAGGCGGTGCTCGGCTACGCCTCCGTGCTCCAGCGCAGTGCCATGGGCAAGATAAAGTCGACTTCTGACGATCTTGCCGCCATGAAATATGCCGCTGGGGACCTTTTCAATATCGTCAATGACTTGCTCGATTCACAACGCTTTAATGCGGGTTTGAAGCCCAACATCGGCGTCGTTGACCTTCGTCAATTCCTTGCTGAACTGCAGCAAGTCGTTTGGCACTGGGTAAATCACCAAGGCAACACATTAGTCACGCACATTGATGACTCCCTCACCGCTTTCAAAAGCGACTCGCATCTCTTGCATCGCGTGCTCACCAACGTGGTGTCTAATTCATGTAAATACACTGATCGCGGCTTGATTAAAATTACCGTCAGGGCAACGACTGAGCAGAGAATTATCTTCGCCATCGAGGATTCCGGTGTGGGTATGTCTGAAGACGAATTAACCCGCCTTTTTAATCCGTTACAAAAGGCCGCCGCCATTAAGGACCGGCGCGGTCGCGGTTCAGGCCTTGGCCTGGTTATCGCCCGTCAATTTGTGGAGCTGCTGGGTGGTACTTTGCACATAGACAGTCGTTTAGGCCGTGGAACAACCGTCACGATTTCCTTACCGCTTACGCGCGCTGAAATTGTACCCGCCGTGGCACCGCAAATTTTGGCGCCGCGCCTACACGCCCTTCGCGTATTAGTGGTTGATGACGAAGCGATTATTCGCGATATCGTGCGCCGTATTCTGCTGCCAAACTTTGCCAGGGTCGATGTGGCGGACGACGCGATCAGCGGTCTGCGTCACATGGGCACCATGTCCTATGACCTCGTCATCGCCGACTTGAACATGCCAGGGTTGAACGGACTTGAAATGATGCTCCAACATCGCGTTGAAACAAGCGTCGAAACGCCTTTTATCCTGCTAACGGGCGATGCAGA
>JANOTC010000646.1:0-7237 GCA_031416175.1 Gammaproteobacteria bacterium | reverse complement strand
CCAACCGCCAACTTAAAACCGTTTCGCTGATAGTGCTCCGCCCATTCCAGCATAGTGGCATAGGTTCGCACGCCATAGAGTAAATCCTCTTCTTCGATCAATTCCTTTACCATGTCGGTCGAGATTGATCCGCAATAAACTCCCACGCGACACACGCGAAATAATTCTTGGATGGCTTTGTCAATCAGCTGGGGAGGCAAGTAACAAAGACACGTTTCGTAGGCGAAATCAAAGTAGTTGTCAGGAAAAGGTAAATGGCAGGCATCACCCAAAAGATTGCGATGTTTCCATTTCGACGGTGTTTGCGAATGGATGAATTGATTGTTTTCAATGCCCCACGCTTCAATGCCTTTGCGCTCAAATCGCTCCAGCGTTAAGCCATTGGCAGAACCACAGTCAAGGATCTTATAGTTCGTTTTATGCCCCCAAACGGCCTCAATAAGATCGCAGGTCCATTCTTCGCAAAAATATTCCTCAAAGGACTCAATGTAAGTTGAATCGCTCGCGTATTCCTCAAAATAGTCATTAGGGACGGCATGACCATGGCTGGCGCTGACGCCTTGAGCGGCCATGTGGGCTTCGTACTCTTCCTTTCGAATTGCGGTGAGTATGACACTTGCAACGTAGTTCGCGGAGTCGAAAACGCCATTGAGTGTAGAGTCGAAAAGGTAGTCGCCAACCATGAAGAGGTTGGGATCGGTAGCAGCAGCCGGGCTGTGCCGCAATTTCGTGTCGTGAGTCGGGCTGCCGCCCGGTAAGCCGTTAATGGCGCCAGCCCAACGGGCCACTCGACCCTCCAAAAGCAATTCTGATCCCACTGCAAGAGGGCCGCAAAGCGAAGCAACTGCCTCCGCAATCAATTCACTGTCGGAAAGATTGCTGCGAACGAGTGCGGCCGTCCCCGCCAGGAGCCAACTTAAGACGGCCGAACCGTCTTCGCTCGGATAACGGGACGATTCGTCATACAAGCAGCAACCGCCCAGCGCGTCCGACATGAAATAGGAACCACTAACATGCTCTCGCCAGAACGGTGTGCGAAATAGGCCTGTAATGCGCAGATAATGCGCAGGTCGATCATAGTGAGCGATGTGTTGTCGCATGGAACGGGCGAGTTCTTGATCTTGCCAATGAATTTGCGACAACCAGTAATCCGGAAGTGCCATAACAACGTAATCGCAACGTTCACGCACTACGCCACTTGGCGTAATCATGGTAAGTTCGTAGCCCGACCCCTGCCGCGCAACGCTGCTTACCCGGTGAGTTAGTCTAACATCGGCACTCAATTCTTCGCGCAAGCGCTCAGTGATGCGTTCAATGCCACCTTTGACGGTGTAAACGCTCATATAACGCGGGTCTTCCATTAGCACATTTTTTAGGCCGTTCAAGGCTGAAGTCAAGTGCGGCTCGGTGGCCACATCGGTGTGAACCGCTGTTTCAATGTAACGCCGTGCGGTGTCGTCGCCGATCTCGTCGAGTACCTCGCGAAACGTTTTCAGCGCCCAAGGGTGCTGATTGTCGTCGGTGAAATGCCCATCGTAATAGCTAGAAGGAGAATAAAGCGCTTCGCTGGCCTTGTAAAATTCGGCAATCTTACTGGCTGATTCAAGTCCCAATTTCAGAGGCAGATCATCGAAGTCGTGAATGATGGTGTCGCCGAGCATAATAGCTGGACCTGCCATCGGGATGGTCTCAAGCCCAAGGTCAACAATGAGGTTCTTTAGTGGATCAAGCGCGTAAGCAGAATAGTCGTAAAGTTCGGCTACGCCCGCCTCGAACTGGGCGCCTGCCGCCCCAAAGACGTCAGTCACAATTTTACCGCCCATTCGCGGTGATGCCTCAAACACTATGATCTCAACATCTGTGCCGAGCAAATCTTCAAGATGCCTTGCCGCGAAAAGTCCCCCTGGTCCACCACCCACAATCGCAATTCGTTTCATGAATACCCCCCACAGGTCATTGCTGAAACCATCGTACTATTAACTTCGTAATTCTTTTTTTGAAATTGGCATGCAGTCCGACTGCGCTTGATAGACTATAAACCTGCTTTTTGCAAAAGGCTAGGGGCATGAATGCAGGAGGTCCGTGCACACGCATCCATCGCAAATCAAAACACCGCCTCAATCCCAATCGAAGGAAACAAAGGCAGTGCGTATTTTGTCTTTGGATTATTGATTCTTTCAAACGAGTCGCCATAGTCATAGCCAGACACATTTTGTGTGTTAAGAACATTGAGCACATCTAAATAGAACGACATTTTCCACGTATTAAAACGTGCTTCGCGGTCGACTCTAACATCAAGCTGATAAAAGGTCGGCAATCGCGAGCCATTGTGTGCGCCCCATTTTGGCGACCAATGCGAAAAAGTCGGATCGGTGTTAGCATTGGCTTGACCCGCGCAATTGGTAAAAGTATTGGCGCTGCTACACACGCCGGTGCGGCCCACCAACGCGGTGTACGGCTTACCCGAACTCGCGCGCATGCGAAAGCCTAAGTTCCACTGCCTCCAATCGCCTTTTAAGGCTTGGCTCCACACCAACGCCAGGGTGTGCCGTTGATCGCCCAAAAATGGGAAAGTCTCGCCCTTCTCTGTGCGACTTGCGCGCAAATAAGAATAACTCAACCATCCAAATTGACCGTTTATAGAATCTTGCTTAATCAAGATGTCTAATCCGTGGGCTTCACCCGTGCCACTCGCCGCATAATTGTCGGGGCGCGGAAATTCATCATATTGAACTACAAGATCTTTCATTGGCTTTTGAAACGCCTCAACCTGTATATTCAACCCTTCTTGTATCTTGTGCTTAACACCCACAATGCGATGTTCTGCCTTGAGAAAGGGTAAACGCGGATTTCCGGCGTCTTCTACCCACTGCGCGCCGTCAGGCAACTGCAGAAAGCGGCCCCAACTGCCCGTCAGCAGTGTGTTATCAGTTAACGCGTATTCGGCAGAAAAACGCGGTGAATAATCATGCAAATCTTCTCGTCCATTGGATTTCAAAAACGTTGCGCGCATACCTGTTTGCGTGGTGAGGCGTCCCAACCAGACTTGCGTTTGTTTCAAATAGGGGCTAAACAATGCGGACGTGTAGGTGCGATCAATCAGGAATTTTTCGCTTCGGGTTATATTGTAATTAATATCATCAAAACCCGGCGGACGCGAAATGTACGCTTTAATCGGCGCCTGTGCATGAACCGCTTGGAAGCCCGCCGTAACGGAAGCGTCATCGGAATAATGCCAACGCGTTTCAGGTTGCCAAATCAAGTTAGACTGGGCGATGTCCAAGTAAAACGGCGAACCCGTGCTGTCTGTCCCCAATCTGAGTTTGCTGCTTGTTCTAATTAGATAGAGTGACGACACAGAGCTAAGTTTTTCTGACCAGTTCGCAAACCAGACTAAGCTCGTGCTGTTATAGCCAATGCGACTTTCCAGATCGCCTTTCGCTTGAGGATCGGTGTCTTTTACTGAATTGAGACGAATGCGAATTTCATCGCCGGCGCGAAAATGCTGCAACAAGAGCCGTCCGTTATGCGTCTCATGGTCCCACGCTGCCTGAATATCGTAGAAAGAAGGCACCTCTGTTATTTTATTTTCATGCTCTTCATCTGACTCGCTATCTTGCGACACAATCTTGGAAAAACTATCCGGTGACAAAATGAGGTCGATGTAACTTCGACGCCCTGAAAGATAGAAGCTGTCTTTGCCATTTTTTCCGAAGAGCGGGCCTTCAAGCGTTGCAGACGACTCATAGGTGCCAAGGGAATATTGTTGATGCAAACGATCACGCTTGGGCGTGCGCAGCGTCACGTCCAACGCGGCGCCTAAGGCGTCACCATATTCAACGGGAAAACCGCCGAGAAACATGTTGAAGTCTTTCACCAGGCCGGGGCTAATGGTCGAATGCAGTCCGCCAAAGTGGTACAAGTACCCAATGGCCGCGCGATTCACCCACACGATTGTTTGGTCCGGCTCTCCGCCACGCACATAAATTTGGCCGGAGCCTTCGTTTGCCGTTACCACGCCTGGTAGCGATTGTAGGACTTTAAGTGGATCGCCTTGCGTTCCCGGCGCCATTCTTAGCTCGTTTTCAGAAAGTGTAATTTTCGATACTTTTTCTTGAATTCGGTCCGCCACAACTTCAATGCCTTCAATCTCTCGCGAAACCATATTCATAAATATTGTTAGCGGCTTCTCGGCATTTGCTGCCTCGCGTTCGACAACGTCATACCCAGGCTGAAGCACCTTTAAGGCGGCGGGCAAAACGGCATCCTTAAAATGCACTTCGCCTTTGTCATCGGACATTTCAACCACACCGCTTTTACCCAGGACGACAGTTGCCCCTTCTATCGGATCGCCACTGCCTTTTTGCAAGAGGATAACAGTAAAGTCTCCGGCCCACGCTGTACTAGCGAACAAACCTATAGCCACAACAATTCCGCCGCCTAAACTCCGCCCACTCATCTCCAACGTCTCCCCATGTTCGAATCTTCTCCAACGCATTCCAAAATGCTATTTAGCATGTCTATCATGAATGGAAAAAACGTACAAGGGTGCAAGAATTAACGTGTTGCAAGCGCAACAATCAAAGCCACCAAGAGAACAAGAGAAATGACTTTCCAAAACGTCACAGGATTGCGCTCGTACAACGGCTTTCGAATATGCGTAGTACCCGCCGCCCCACGTGACAATCCATTTTCCAATTCAAACGCCAGCTCTATCGCATCGCCCTGGCGATTCGATTTCTCCACGCTCACGGCTTTCATCACCGCGCGATCCAACCAGGCCGGTAAATCTGGCCGATGCTGCGCCAAAGACGTGCGCTTATTAAAACGCGGCTTGGAAAACGGTTCCGTTTCACCGTAGGGATAGTGATTTCCGCAAAACAGACGATAGAGCGTCACACCTAACGCGTACACATCGGATTGTTCGTCACCGCGTTCGCCAGCAAATAATTCTGGCGCCATAAAACTCGGCGTGCCTGGAATATTTTCGTTATCTAGCTCGCGAATATTGGGCAAACGTGCGACACCTAAGTCCAAAAGTTTTAGGCCGCCGCTGGTCTCGATCATGATGTTATCCGGCTTAATATCGCGGTGCACTATGCGCAGCCGATTTAAAGCACTCACCGCTTTGCACAGTTTTAGACTTATCTCCACGCCGTCGGCCAAGCTAATGCGCGAACGGTCGGTTATATATTGCTCAAGCGTGACACCTTGATAGAGCGGCATAACAGAGTACAGTCGCGTTTGCCGCCCCGGCGATAACTCAATGACTTTAGCAACAAACGGACTCGCTACGCGCGCAGCAATCCACGCTTCTCTAACAAAAGCGCGACGATAAGCCGCATCCGTCGCGACGCGTGGCTGTGGGAACTTCAACACAACCGTGCGGGCGTCTTTCAAGTCCTTGGCTTGATACAATCGACTATATCGTCCGCTGGCAACTTCACTCACCAACTTAAAACCATCCACTTCGTCGTCAATTTTAGGCAAATCGAAAAGTGGCAAGGTTTCAATCGCACGTTCGAGGTCGGACTGATCCGCATCCGGCAATCCGACGACATCGAGCACTAGCACCGTGGCATTGTCATTACTGCCAGCCGCCAATGCGGCTTGTACCAAATGCTGGGCGTCTTCTTGTGGATCGCGTCGCCGCGCGAGAATGCTCAAGAATTCGCGGCGCGGCAGCGAATCGTACACGCCGTCAGTGCATAGCAAGAAGCGATCATGCGATTCAAGCGAATGGGCACCGAAATCAGCCCGTAGATTTTCTTCCAAACCCACTGCACGGTACAATACATGTTTCAGATCTGGATGCTGATGCGTATGATCTTGCGTCAAACAATCGAGCTGGTTGTCACGCAACCGGTAACAGCGCGTGTCACCCGCGTGCATAACATACGCCTGTCGGCCACGCACGATTAATGCGGTGAACGTCGTGGCCATGCCGCGCAAATTGGGGTCACGCTGGCTAAGCGCGACTATCCAATTATTAATGCTGGTTAAGGAACGCCGAGCCGCATGTTCAACTCCTAACGTTTCTGGCAAATTGTAATAGGCATCTAGAAATCCGCGTACCGTCACCTCGGCCGCTACGCGGCCCCCAGCGTGGCCGCCCACCCCATCGGCAATCACCGCCGCGACACCTTGGGTGGCTAAACGGTGGCCGCGCGGTTCGCAAACGCCAACGTAATCTTCATTTCGTTCGCGGTTGCCAACTGCGGTGGCAAATCCAATGCGAGTCTCAAGTGCGTTGACTGTCATGCAGGTAATAAAACACGGTTAGAAACGGAACCCAACAGTGTACGCGTTCGTACCATGAACGCTAAGACAATTATACGCGTGCGCCAGATACCGCGCCCCAGGTTGTGCGCCAGCGTTTCTTAACACCCACGATACCCATAAGACCCACCAACGCAAGTCCACAAAAAACCCAGAAGCCAAAAGCGAAATCGCCCGTCAATGCTTTAGACCAGCCCATGCTCTTTGCCAATACGAAGCCACCCAGGCCACCCCCTGCGCCCACTAAGCCGGTGACCACGCCCATTTCGCTGCGAAACCGTTGTGGTACCAATTGAAACACCGCGCCATTGCCCATTCCTAACGCCAAGGTGCCGACAAAAAACACGGCGACCGCTAGCCACGCTTGTCCCGGCATCTCAAATAAACCCCATCCAGCGACCTTGGCCGTCGCCACTCGCGCGGCCGCAGGCACCGGGCCCTCCGGCAGGAACGACACCGCCAAATAGGCCAAGGCCACCACACCGAAAAGTATTTGTAGAGTGCGAATGCCGCCCATTCTGTCGGCGATTAACCCTCCTACCGGGCGAAACAATGAGCCGGCCATGATTACGATGGCGACCATCAATCCAGCGGTTATTCCTGACACATGATACCAGTTAGTAAAATACAAGGGTAGCGCACCCGCCAGCCCAACGAACCCGCCGAACGTAATGGAGTAAAAAAACATGAACCACCACGTATCCGAGTCTTTAAGCACTGCGCTATATCTGGCGAATGTCACGGGGGCAGGCTTTACTGGCGCGTCTTTCGCCATCCACGAATACAACACAAACACAATAACAACAGGTATCAATAAGAATCCGAACACAGACTGCCACCCATAGTTCTCAGCTAACCAAGGCACCGTCAACGAATCTAACACCACGCCCATGTTGCCCGCACCGACGATTCCAAGCACAAGACCCTGCAATTTCGGCGGATACCAGCGCGAGGCTTG
>JANOTC010000645.1:0-3180 GCA_031416175.1 Gammaproteobacteria bacterium | reverse complement strand
TTTCAAAGATTATCCTGCCCCAAAAGTCGTGCATAAAATGAAACGTTTCTGTCGGCTACTCGCAATTTTTCTGATTGCACATACGGCTTGGGCAGCAGGCACCGCACCCATGATCGTGCCGCCGGTCATTGCCAGTTATCCACACGATCCCAAGAATTTTACCCAAGGTTTGCTGTGGCACAAGGGTCTGCTGTATGAAAGCACCGGACAGTATGGAAAATCGACGCTCAGCGTGCGCGAGTTGGAAACTGGACGTGCCTTATGGAGCGTAAAGCTGGCGCCTAATTTATTTGGCGAAGGCCTAGTCTTGGTCGGCGAGGAACTAGTGCAATTGAGTTGGAAAGAACGCCGTGTATTGATCTACGACCGAGCGACGCTGAAATTAAAACGCGATTTGCCTTATGCCTGGGAAGGCTGGGGCGCCGCTTACGATGGGCGACTTCTAATTGTCAGTGACGGATCTGCCGTCTTGCGTTTTCTCGATCCGCAGCAGTTCAAAGTCATGCGGCAAGTGACAGTCTTGGATGGCGATCAGCCCATCACGCATCTGAACGAATTGGAATATGTACAAGGCGAGATACTTGCCAATGTGTTTGGCTTAGATCTGATTGCGCGCATCTCGCCAGAGACCGGCAAGGTCATTGGCTGGCTGGATTTATCGCACCTCTACCCAGCAGGGCAGCGCGGGACGGCTGAGGCGGTGTTGAATGGGATTGCCTATGATGCAGAGCGGCAGGTGTTGATGGTGACGGGGAAGTATTGGCCGAGGGTATTTTTGATCGCGGCACCGAAGCGGTGAGAGGCAGTGGGCATTGCGTTTTATTGGTTTGGTGAAATGACACGAATACCTTGATTAACAATTACCCACCCAGTAATGCCCAATTGAACTTCAATTTTGAAAGTTTGAAAATCTTTACCGTAGCGCATGCGTAAAACTTTAACCGGTTGCTCAGGTTGGAGGGTGGTAAGCACAGGATTGAACGTGGGATAGTCGATAGGCGTTATAGATAGTAATGGGGTGGGTTCGACAATTGCCAATTGATAGCGTCGATCTAGGGCAATATCACCTATCCAAAGGGCTAGCCCCAAGAGCGAAGTAAATGCGATTACGAGAAAAAAGCGTGAACGCATCTGTGGGTGCCTAAGCGTAGAAGTTGAAGGGTTGATTACCATAGGCGATGCTAAGCATCTTTGCGCTTGCCAGCAAATCCTAATGCCCAAAGTGCCAAGAAAGCTAGTCCGATGAGGATTAAACCCGTTATGTTTAACCATACAGGCGGAGCTAACTTGGCAAGTGCGACACCAAAAATCAAAGCAGTGAGTGCAAAACCACCCGCCAGTTTTTTAGGCAAAGGAGTTTGTTTGGAAGTGTTCACATGTTGCGTTGTTTTGAGTGTGGGATTTTCACGGGCTAAATCTAAATCATTACGGGACGCAACTGCAGGGAAGCCGCATTTCTCGCAAATACTGCTGGTTGGGCCGTTAACTTCTTCGCAGAGATGGCAAATCCAGCGGTATTTCAGCATAAATGTGATTCCGCTACCTTAATCACGCATGTTCCTTTTATTCGTTTGTCGTGCTTGTAAGGATTTTAATACTATTTTTTAAAGGTTGAAGACGTTCGTCTTCACCGTAAAAATTTTCGCATGCTTCAACGTATTTCAAAGAATCATCAAGAAACATTCGTCGGTCAATAAGTTGCTCAATAAGGGTCAAGCGGGCAGCGCCAGTATTGAGATGCGGGCAGCCTCTTACATCAATGGCTTTGTGTAGCAGTTGCGGTATCGAAGCGATTTTTCCGTGTTCAAGTGCAAGTAATCCATCGAGCGTGTAAACGCCATTGAAATAACACTCGCAGAGATGGGCGTTTACTGGGAGTAAATCCCATTCCTTGCGCCAGTAAGTGAATGTCTCCCAATCATGGTGTAACGCGACTGTTTCAAGAATCCTGACTAGAGCGTGCCCACGCCATTCTGGCTCATGCGATTGAAGAAGCCTATGAATTAGCGTTTTGTACTTATCGTAATCAATCAAACGGCAGCATTCAGCAAGTGCGTCAATATAGTCGGGTTCACTTGCTGCGGTAACGTCTGAAACTTGTGAAAGAAATTCATAACTCCGACGGATATATGGCTCAGGATTATCTTTGCACCGCGCAGCGTCAGACCAGAGCTTGCCGCGCAGGAAATTAGTGGCATCCTCGTTATCATTGATTACAAGAGTTGCGGTTAATTCCTCTAATTCAGAGTCTGAAAACAGATCGCTGGTGTGCGGAAAGCTTGTTAAATAAGCTAACGGATCAAATTTATAAACAGTAAGTGCTGCTTGGCGCATGAGCACTTCGGAATCGCCAATTTCACCAGGTAAGTAACCTTTCTCTAACAATCTCGTGCAGTAGTAGAGATTGTTGGGATCGCGTCGAACTTCTTCAGCATATTTCAGCCAAGCATTATTAATGAGTAAACCTTTTAGCATTGTCTAGATGCTCCTCTATGGATTATGCAAGCGAAGTTCAGCGGTTAGGACGTTCGTGTTTTTGGATTATGCCGTGATATTACGCATCTGCGTAAAATTGCTTTGAAAGCCTGATATTCAGAGTCAACTTAAATAGGGTGCTTGGCATGTTTTACGATAAGTCTGTTTCTCTTGAGCGCTTCGCGAAAAATTTAGGGCCGGGATGCCCCGGCATGCCAGTTCTTTTTCTTGCTTGTCCAAGAAAAAGGAACCAAAAAGAAAGACACCCCGGTTCGCCGGTCGCCCTATCGGGCGACTTCCCTGCGTTGCTCGCCACGCCGGGCGGCGGATTCGAACTCGCGCGATCCGCTGCGCGGCCACGCGCTTAAACATGAATCCACCGACTACCCCCGGCGCGGTTGCGCTACTCGGCGGCGCGCAGGGGCCCCAACAGCGTCGTGGTGAGGTCATTAATGGTCTTTATTTTCAATCCACGGTTGTTACAAGCCGGGCGATCTGTAGCGGCGGGGTCCAGCCGGCAACAACAATAGCTAAAAGAAATAGGTGCCGCGCGTTGCGCGGGATGTTTTAGGGGCGGTCATGCCCCGGCGAGGCACTTACATTTCTTTTGGCTTGCCCAAAAGAAATGTAAGCAAAGAAAAAGGCACCCCGTTCACCGGTCGCCCGTTGGACGACTTCTCTGTGTTGCTCACCACGCCGGGCGGC
>JANOTC010000644.1:0-5209 GCA_031416175.1 Gammaproteobacteria bacterium | reverse complement strand
GAATACTTGCCGCAGTTCGCGCGGATTCCACTGCGACTTCTGATTCAATACCTCGACATGATATTCGCCGTCGAATAATAGCTCGACGTGCTTTTTGCACGCGTCGTGGGCCACTTCGCCTAATTTCGCGACGTCGATCATGGCGTCACGCCGTTCAAGAACTGAACTAACGCCGCTGGCAGCGGTGCCCCATGTTCAAGCGTTTCGTGGATGTCCACTTCCCACACCACAACGCGCGCTGTGTGCGCTGGATCCACTAACGTATATTCCATTGCTGGTACCGAATGCTCGCCGGATTTACATTCGGCAAGATGGCGATGCGGCATGCTCATGCGATACGCGCGCTTTTTGTCGTCATATTCTTTGGCAAGCCGCGCCTGCGCCGGGTAAGGGTCACCGTTAGCGCCCATTTTCTCCTTGGCGAGCGTCAGCAGATCGGGAAGTGCATTAAAGCGTTCCAACGCACTTCGCGATGGCGCATCCTTGACGTGTTGAATTCGATCTCGCATTTCTTGCGCTTGCACGTTCACGGGCGTCGCTCCTTTCAACACAGTTGATCCTTCTCCGCCCGCGTTGACGCAAGCACACAAACCTAACATCAGCACGCCTAGCGCTAAACGTAGGCTTTGACTCACACGAACTCTCACCATAATTTCTGCTGCTTGCCCAACGCATAAATTCCGACACCGACCACGGCGGCCGCCGCGATCACGCCAACCACAATCAACGCGGTTTTCCAAGCAGGGCTACCCTCTTCGATCTGACCACCGTCAGGCCCGATGAGAATAGGCCGCATTGATCCATAATAGGGCGCACCCACATCCCAAAATACAGACGCAATCTTATCGGGATTATATTGATACTGATCTCGCCATTTCGTGTAAAAGTCGCGCGCCATTTGCCGCGCGTCGCCGTCAGGAATGTACTTTCGGAACGCTAAATAGTGTTGCGTACCCCGCGCACGAAATGCATTGCCTAAACTCGGTTCCCAACCTGCTACACAGGTATCCATATAAACAAAATAGCGCGGCACACTGGGTACGTTGGCCACTTGAGTCACTTCGACATCGCCTAGCCTTGTCCGACCTAACATGACGACGCTGCGCCAATTTCCGAGCGCCACGGTCGGCGGGTTATTATTGCCGTCATTGAGATGCGCCGCTGTCGTGCGATCCACCACGCTGCCGTGGCTCGCATGGTGATAGATAAAACTATTGCGCAGCAAGGACCCCCACAAATTCACGGGCAAGGTCGCTTGATTGACTGCCTGCTGCGCAACGGAATGATTGGCCTGGGCTGTAATTATCCCAGCAATTTCAGTCATTTCCGCGCCCGTGCTCAAACCGCCACCCGCCGGTGTGTCGGCAATAGCATCACTTACGCACACGTGCCAGTAAAGTAATCGCAACACATCATTCGGCTTGGCCGCATAATCCCGCGGGGTCTCGACGCAAAGTTTCGTACCATTTACTTTGTATTCGAAGGTCGCGACTAGGAAATAGAATGGCGCATCCCACGGATCCCACAAGGTATGCTCCGCTTCGAACACCCACACCGGCGCTAAATTCGTTGCCGGGTCGATGAGCTTATCGCCTTTAATCACTAAGCCTTCAATTTTTCCTTTCGGAATAAGCGCACTGGTTTTGCAATGGCGCACTTCAACTACCACCCCCGTGTCGTCAGGAATGTTTTTGGTGGCTAAATTGATATCGACTTGGGCGTCGTTCGGCACCGTGTCCGTCGGCGGTGTCGCCGGTGGCCACGCACTATTGTGATTAGGTGCGACGCTAGTTTTTGACCATTTTAACTCCGCCTTTGGCCCTAACACTTTCAACTTCACGTTGCCCGATTTGGCCTCAACGGTGCCCATGCGCATCTTGAAAAAGAATTCTGATTCAACATCGGCATAGTCAACTTTACTATCTGTTCCTGTGTCGTTTTTGGTGTACTTAAGGTTAGGCCGCAACTCCCATGTCAATTCTGCTTTTTTGCTTTTGACCAAGGTGATTAACGTAACAATCGGCAAATGCGCACCGCGCGCATCAAATTGAAGGACCTCTACCTCGACAGGATCGGCATCATGAGCATTAGTTATTTGCGTGCTCATCTTGAGCACGTCTCCCTGCTTTGCCTCCGCCTTGTTCCACTTCGCATTTTCCAATTTCAACAAGGGCAACACGGTCAGCGTGTTAGACGAATTTCCGTTCAAGCTGAGCTTGGCGAGTTTGACTGAAAATTTGAATTCAGTCTTTTTCTTGATTTCTGGAACGGTAAACTGACCAAAAAATTGATCACCGACCACTTTACCTTTTATCGTTTCAATTTTTTTGCCTGCGCCATCTTTGACGGTGACTTCAATATCAGCGCCATTGCCGACAAATAAGGTCTGAATGGCAAAACCTGCCTTGTCGCCCACGGTGGCCGTGGTGACGCGCCAAAACATGAGAAAGAGACTCGATGTGAGCTTCTCATCATGTTTTTCGTTCGTTTTCTTTTTATGGTCAACCATCACAGCCTCCTTTTGCTACGCTATCGGCGCAAAACTTTTCAACACGCTCTCAATGCTTGGCCCTAACGTTGTCCATGTGGCAGCGGAAAAACTCGTCGTTAAAATATAGCCACGCCCAGGCACCAACACCAAATAGACTTGTTGTATGAGCTCCTTGTCTTTGACTGGAATCCAGCGATACACCAATTCATAGGCAGGTGCGCCGCTTGCCAGAGTCACCTCGCCGCGTTTCAGCAAAGTGAAACTGCGCAATTCTGTTTGCAGAGCCTGCAATTGCATCTCAGCATAGTGCTGTAAATCATCTGTTTTCACGTCGCTATCTATCACGACATTAATATGATGCTTCACACCGCCCTGATCGGGACCCTCGAAACGAAAAAATGACTGGTCCTGCCAGTCAGCGGGCACATTCAGCGCAAAACGATTATTTGCGTACGTGGCCGGCGCCTCAGGTTCGTCTTTCGATTGCCGGGTGAACATGCGTGTCATTTACCCCTAGTGTGACCGAATGGAACTCTGATCGGAGGTGGTGGTGGTGGTGGCGAAACAGCATGCGGCGGCAGATCTGGGGGCATTCCGGCTTGCTCAAACACTTCGCGCAATATACGTGCGACGCTTAGCAAGGGTTCCCGCAATGCCGCACGTAAAAACGCCGAATCGCGTTGCCAGTCGACAAGCTTTGCGCCGTCCACCACGTAACGTAGCGTCTCGGTTTGATACATGTCAGGCGGACTGCGTACAAAGTCCGCCTCTATGGGCGCGCGCAAGGGGGCGAAATTCACGCTGCTTATTGCCGTCCATATTCGCGAAAATTCAGCTTCATTGAGCTTCACAGTCTGCGGCCGCTCATCGAAACTCGGTGGTGGCGCGGTTTGCGCATCGGTCCATTGCGGTCGCCAAGAAAGCGTGATGCCACTGGGATGTTTCATCAACACATACTCATGGCCGAAGGCGTATTCCAGTGTGTCCGGCATTTTCGTCACTCCAATCCGTGTATCTGACATGCCACCTGCTTGCACTCCGTTCGTTACCATTCCTAACACCAGCGCGATAACACTAATGAAACGCATGAACGGCCCCAGTGCTTGCTACATACACGTTGCCTTTTGTGTCCACCACGGGAGGCGTCACATAGGCGACATCGGATGGGACGTCACATACCACTTTGCCCGTCGCATCAAACCGCAAAAAACTTTTCGCGCTTGAAACCAGCAACGAACCCTCATTCAGCGCTGTCGCGCCCACCAAAGGTGTCGACGATTTGAAATCCCAAACATTCTTTCCGTTCGCAACAGCATAAATCGCGTGCGAGGTGACGATATGCGCACAGGCATCACTCACGACAGCGGGCGCAACCCATTGTTCTTGTCCACTCAATCCACCCGTCGCCATCCAGCGCCAAACTTCCTTTCCTGTTAGATCTGTCACACACAGAGCAGCGCGACGCCGATCAATACCACACCAATAGAGCAGCCCGGTCGCATCGGCGCTTAACCATTGCGTCTGCATGCCAAACGGCAATGGGAAACGCGCTAAGGGCAGTGCTGAGCGTTGCTTGCTGAATAATTCAAATACCAAGGCCTCAGCGTCCACCGCCACAACCAAGCGCGATTGTTCTCGACAGATGATCGGCGGTAAACTCGCCCGTCCATGCGGAAACGCGCAGCTCCAGGCAAAACCGAGGCCACCCTCGACGCGCTGATAAATCAACACTTCTTGCTCATCGGCATCCGGTACGTCACTTATTTGCACTTGCGCCGTCATGCCTAACTCAAAGGGGTCGAACAGAATCAGCGTAGCTTGCTCGGACACATTGGGAATCCACACGTCACTGTGCTTCACGGTATTATTCGTATCAATCACTTCCATTCGCGAGCGTCGCGCCGCGCTGGTGTAATAGATTAAGCCATCGCGAATGACCACGGGTGTGCCGTAAAATTTGTCCCGCTCCCATAAACGCACACCCGCTGCCGAATAAGCGATAATACTTTGCAGCGTATCCACTAACACGATTTCGCCCACCGTGAGCAAACCACGCGCCTCGACAGGCTTGCCACGCGCCAAAACTTGCGACCAAGCCATCACGCCCTGCACCGAACACGGTGCCGCCACTGCACCGTTTAGTCGGGCATTGGCGAAACGTTGTGCGTACAGCGAGTCTATTTTCATGGTGTCCGCGTCATGCCTTTCAAATCTTCCAGGGTATAAACGGCGTTGCCGACCGTATTTCCGCCGATCCACGTCAACACGGTCGCAAAATCGGCTTTCGTTAAATCAGCAGCACCTGCTGCATGGCCGAGGCAATAGCGAATAATTTTCTTCTTATCGACACCCCAATCAACACTTAACGTGTTACCCGCCGCTACAAAACCCGCGCCGCCCACGAACTTTACCACCACATTACAATGCGAATTAGCCGGTGCAGCCGCTGTATAGGTGGAAAAGTGAGGAACAAAAATCACATACACATTTTGAAAGTCATTGGCCGTGACCGTGGCCGCACGAAATTTTAGCTGGAGCATATTCACCATGTCGTCGTTGAGCGCTGTCGCCCACGCACGCTGGTTGGCGATATCCCAATTGCCCCCGCCCACGTCGTTATCGAAGCGCAATGCAAACTTCGTTTTAACAACTAAAATGCCATTGAATACTTGCCCCGCACTGATTAAATGCGAGAGTTCGTCGTCACCCAATTTATAT
>JANOTC010000643.1:0-8382 GCA_031416175.1 Gammaproteobacteria bacterium | reverse complement strand
GGCAATGGCTGGAAAAGCAAAAGCAGCGCTTACTCGCCACCGCTCACCGCCATATTGTCTTCACGATTCCCCATCAATTGCACGCCCTTTGGCTCTATAACACCGCCGCGCTTATCGACGTGCTATTTAAAGCGACCCGCGACACGCTCATGGCGCTTTGCCAGGACCCCAAATACCTGGGCGCCACACCGGCGTTCATCAGTGCGCTGCACACCTGGGGGCGATCACTGTCCTTGCATCCGCACATTCACTGCTTGATCACTGAAGGCGGCGTGGATGAAAACGGGGAATGGCGTTCGCCACGGCGCGCCTGTTTTTTACCCTCCGCCGTCGTCTCGGCGCTCTTTCGCGGCAAGTTTCTTGCCGAACTTCGCGGCCTGCAACAACGCGGTGAAATTAATTATCCGCCTGACCTGAATCCGACGTTGCTCAGCAACTTGATGAACAAATTGGGCCGAAAGAATTGGCGCATACGCCTCATGGAACGTTACGCACACGGTAATGGCGTCGCCACGTATTTAGCGCGCTATGTACGCGGCGGCCCCATTCATAACAAACAATTGCGAGACGACGGCACCGGTCACATTGTCATGCTACTGGTTGCGGGTTTCGCGGGATGGATGCCGCCCATTAACTGTTAGTTAAAAGCGAAATCATTGGCGTTGGCCTGTTTTGACACTAATTCGGTTGAAATTATGAAATAAGTGATTAGCCACTATCACCGCCCGTTAGGTAGGAACAGTAAAGTTCGCTGGTCAAAATCTCCGGCTGCTGCAGGTATTTGTGAATCCGTTCTTTGTTATTGTATCGGTATATCGTTTCGAGCAGAGGTTTATAGTAGCGGCCAAAGGTTTCAAAATAGCGCCGGTTCAGCCAGCGCAGGTATTTTTCCCAATTCTGCCCGTTGCTCCGGAAGGTAAGCCGGATGACCTCATCCAAGTCCATATCGAAAAACGGCTCAGGAATTTTGGCGGGAACCCCTTCAATGGGCCAATATTCCTGAAAAAACGGCACTAGTCGCAGCCGCCTCAACATCATCCACCGACGGTAGTCTTCGCTCAAACTGGTATCGAAACCGTAAATCGAAACCACGCTCACCCGATCCTCGCCAAACCCTTTGAGCATGCTTTTCCTGTTTTCGAATTGCCGGATGGTTCCCGGAAAATTCAGACTGAAATAGAACTGCCTGCGCGTGAACTTCGCGTTTTGACTGTCGACTTTCAAGAGCGCCTGGTACAGTGGCTCGGTCAAATACGCGATATCGAGGGTCTGGCTGAAATTCACCTTGTAGTCACGGGCGGTCATTTCCTCAAGCAGCCCAAGGGCATCGGAGTAACATAGAAGGTTGTCGTCCAACAACATGACCTTCTTCCACCCGCCCGGCACGAAACCGGAAAATGACGCAACCTGCAACTTCAGCCGCCCTTCCTTTGCGGGAACGACGCAAAACGCGCATTTCTTAGGACAGCCGCGCGTCAAAAAACCGAGGGCATAATTAGCGTGGCCGTAAAGGGAATAGTCCGGAAAACAAGCTTCGACTTCCGGAGTGAGTCTGCGCGCCAGATCCACACCAGACCCCCCGATCTCGACGTCCGCTCCATAGATTTTCCGCAGTCTGTCAATTTTCTCCATTGTGCTTCGCGCCCGGAACACAGCGCTGCCAAGATAACGGTCGGCCTTGATGTGGCTGACCGTCTTGGAGAGGATCACGTTCATCCCCTGCGATTTGTGGTACGTGCTCAACTTCATCAGGGCCAAATTAGGAATTCGACTGTCGATATCGAAAAGAACAACTGTTTTCAAAAAAGTGGTTCTCTACAAAAAAAGTGGATGAAATGAATCTGCGGATGTGCGAAAAAATAAAGGCATTCGTCGCCGAGGATAGGAAATATAAACCGCCTTTTTCCAAAAATCGGCACGGTTCAAATCAGGGCACCACTAAGGTACCCTCATAGCCCGCCGCCTATCACTCAACGCCTTCAATTAATTGCCGTTTTCCGGTTGGCATAAGCTCGTCTACTGGCACCCAAAACACACCGTTATTGAGCCGTGCCGGGATTTTGGCCACCGCCCGCTCATCTAGCCGCTGTTGCGGTCAAACGGCGTAGCCTAATACTCGAATCATACTAAAAGTTAGGCGCTCAACCCCAGCAAAAATTCTGCAAACAATGAATCATCCACTTGCGTGCCCACCGCTGTTTTCGCCAGGATGCCATTGCGTTTCAATTTCTCTATGGAAGACCTGACCTTGGATATGGTCGGCTTTGAACCGGGGATCACTTCTAAATCCTTCAACGTGGATTGGCTCAACGGAGGCTGGCCCTTGGCCACCGCGATCAAAACGCCTTGATCGAACGCATTGACCGAGTTCAGAAGCGCCATCCAGATTGCCACTTGTTGCTCGCTCGCCACATAATTTCCTAGTCCAAGCTTTACATCGGTAATTCCCTCTGCGGACATCGACTTGACCACATCTCGCATGAGCGCCGGCTTGAAACCGACTCTTTTGAATCCCTCGCGCAGGTCATCGAGCCCAAGCTTTTTTCCGGGATGCACTTTCGCGAAATGGTTTGCCAGCAACCGCAGAAATTGATCGCCAAGAAAAGGAAAGTCGATTATTTGTGCGAACTGGTACATCGGTGCGCCGGCGGTATTCATGAGCCGGGCCAGCCCTTCCTGAGAAGAGCCGGTAAAAACGGCGCACACGTCTTTGCGTCGATTGTGAAGCACCGCGCGCAAGGTGGCGATCATGGCGACACCGTCCGACGCATCAACCAGGGTTTGAACTTCGTCAAGCATCAGCAATATCTGTCAGCAGTTCCCGCCAATTTACCAACATCAAGTACTCGTCATGGCGGATTAATGAGCGCGCAGCAATAAGCCGTTCGCCGTTTTCTGGCAAACTTCTGGTCTCTCTTGATGCGCATTTTGTGTTCATTCCCTCCACGTTGAAATCATTTGCCAAAATCCCTTTACCGCCCCGCTACCTAGCGGGTGTTTAACTTTTGCGTGCGGTCGTGGCCGAAGGCGATGGCTTTGATCAGCGTGTCCCAACCGTCAACTTCAAAATTATGGACGAGTCCACGCAATAATTCCCACATCTTTGACCAACGTCCCACCCGTTCCTTCGCCTTCTGATAGACACGACACCCCAATAACTGGGATTGATCAATCAAAAACGTCAGCATCATGAGCGTCATCATATTGTTGCTCAGCGAGCGCTTGCCGTGCCCAAAGTTGTGCTCGAATTGGTACCCTTGGTTTTTGAGTGTGTTAAATGTTTCGTTTTCTATTTTCCAACGCGCACGACCCGCTTTCATCAGTTGGAAAATATTTCCGTCCGTGATGACGATGTCCGTCACCCACGTAAACGTGACTTTCGAGCCATCTTTGCGCGTTTCGGTGCATTCGAGAAAATTCGTGCGTAACTTTGAGGCGTCGTTGAGTTCAACATCGTTCATATAACGAAACGCGAAGGTGCTGCCGTCAACACTCAGTGAAAATCGGTTGACCGCACCCAGTTTTTCACTGCCCTCGATAAATTCGAATAAATTCTTATGATCGCCAGGCTTGCACCCGAGTAGGTAGTGGAAATCTAGCTGTTTTAATAGCTCAATGTGAGGCGCATTAGACGACAAGCCATCCTCAGTAATGATTACTTTCATGTGCGGGTGTTCGCGTCTAAAGCGCTTTAAAAACCGCGCCGTCGCTCGCCGTTCGCAATCGTTCTTGTTGTTGCCGTCTTGCTTGGTAATGGGTTCGGGCGAAAATGGAATGACCACCTTTATATCTGGATGAATCAATACGCCGGACACGGCTTGGTGATAGTACGTTTTGGCGCCACTACGATGATTCTTTACGCAGCAGGCCTCGCAATTCACGCTCGGTGAGGAGAAGAATCCCGTGCCATCCAGCGCCACTAAATAGTGCCCGCCCATAAAGAGGTAAGGTTCCAAATCTTTACCACGTTGCAAGGCGGCAAAAATGCGCGTGAATGGTTTGTGAAGTTGTTCCGTCGGGATTTCGTCAATGATTTCTCTCATGGTTGTGTCGCTCGGGACTTCGCCAATATGAAAAATCCGCTTCAAGTTCCCAAGGACGACCTCATCCTGCCGAACATCTTTTTCAAACGCCAAAAGCGATGGAGACATGAGCGCAAATAAAGCCATCGCCGACGTCAGCGCGTCGACATACGAAATGGATGTCTTTCGTGACTGTCGGGGATCCTCGATTTTCGAGTACTCCCGTCGGACTATGCTATAAAGCCCTTTTGCTGAAATGTCATGCCGAAAAATAACGACCTCTGCTCTGTCGGGGGAATTAAACTCCTTTTAACACAATAGTTTACGAAAAGATATTTTTCATAGCCAAAAAATAGCTTATTTTTCAGTCGGTTGAGAATTGGCGGGAACTGCTGAATATCTGTCCCTTGTGCTGTCTGGCCAGTCGAGTGACAAGCGCATCCATTCGTAGCGCGGGCGACTCCGGCAACGCCCGGCGGCGCGGCTCATCACCGAGGTCGACGCTTGTGCCAAGAACGCCAATCTTCTTCACCGGGGTCTTCTCCAGCTTCCCGACATGACTTGCCGGAACAAGCAAATCATCCAGCGCTTCTTCCAGGGCGTGGTTCACGGCTTCCAGCGGGGCTGATTTATGCAACCACAGGTCGGCATACACCGGCAACATTCCGGCCTCTTTCGCTTCAGGGGCCAGGTCGTGATCAAGGAAGAACGTTTTGCCAACCCGCCGTGGCGCAAACAGCGCCAGCGGTCGTCCAGGTTGAGCCCCAAGCAGCGCGAGATAACTCTGCGCAAGCTCGGGGCGCCGGACTTCAATTTCGTCGAATGTTTTCATCCCATCATTGTCGTCAATTGTCGCATAAATCGCAATTGCGATTTTTTCAACAATCAACAGCAACGGCCAGGGTGAATTCGCGGGGAAATCTTTTCAGTGAGGGAAAGCGCGCCCAATTCGGGGACTGGGAAGGCTGATCGCCGGCTGTTGCGATTCTTTACGCACCGACACACCCCTACCCTTTGCGCCGGCGATTGGAGCACCTTTGCTGAATACGCCGCCAGCCGTTCCCTGCTTTAACAGCCTCGTTGAGAATGTCGACATACTCGTCGACATCCACCTCACCCTCGACAGGCATCGGGCCCTGCAGATACTCCGATAGCAGGAGTCGCCGCAATTCCGGGCCATCGCCCAGTTCGACAATTCGACTGTATACCTCACAGGCGTAAGCAAAGGTCTCGCGTTTGGCGAAATCGATTTCGAGCAGCGACTCGCGGCCCCGGATTTCACGCAATCCGACCGTCTCCCGCTTGCAGTTGTGAAAAATATGCGCCGCTTCGTGGACCACGAAGTCGTCAAAGCGACTCTCTTGCCGGAAATACGCGACCGACACATAGCAGGTCGTTTCGATGCTCAAGCCGACAAGATTCGGTGCGTCTTCGGACAGAAGCTCGCCGTCAAATCCACCCAAATAGAGGTTCCCCAAATTCCACGCCGTACCGAGCCATTGCATCTTACTCAACACAGATTCAATGTTAGACGGTGTAAGAAAAACCACCGACCCCGCCAGAACCTCAAGTACCGCGGCCTGTTCATCCTTAGGAAACAAGCCGCGCACCATGGACTCTACCGCCTTGCGGGTCAACGCAGTCACGTCCAGCTCCAAGAGTTCTTTGGGCACGGTGGCGTGGGCGGTTCGGCTTCGCACCGTGGAAATAAGCGCCTGGCGTAAAGCCGCCGTTCCATGTTGGGCGGCTTCCAGGAAATTCTTCCCGGGCCACGCTTGGAACAATGCATCATGCTTGCCGCTGCGAAGGTAGCAATCGATCTCGTTTTCAGAAGACGGCAGTAAACGGCTCATGGAATCCCATTGGGTTGAAAATGGCTGCCGGACGAAAGCGGCATGGTTGAGACAAGCAAAATCATTGCCCAATCCAATTAAGCGATTCAGGATCAATTTTCTTGCACACGCAAAGAAGTATGGGGATGTTTTTCTTTGGACATAGCCCTTCGCCGATTTCTTCGCTAATCAGCCTCAGTAATTCATCGAAGTCGTCGTCATCGCCTTCTAAGACGTTCTTACCGTTTTCTTGTTGGAACGCATAGACCATTGAATGGACGCGTTCTGGCATGCCACGAATATCGATGAGCACGCTCTGCTCCTTGTCCGAAATAACTATTTTCATATCTGCTAAATGTCCTCAACGGATGGGAATTGGAACCGTATTGGTGCCAGGTACTCACCGGCATCGAATACAAAATGAGCAACTCAACCGTGAAGCCCGATTTCAGCGGCTTTACGTAGCCACAGCGACGCGTTATCCACAGGGTTACACACCGACTCTGTTGATAAGCCCAGACCTAGCACCCTACCGTTCGATCTCAACGTCTGGCGGAGTCCGCTCGGACTGTGCATTGCCGACCGCGGCACGCGCCTACTTCGCGCGAAGATACAAAACCTTGTGAGCAGACCCCGGATTTTGTCGTTCTTCGGTTGCAAAAATACTCGCATTGGCTTTGACGAGATCCGAGAGTTTCTTGTAGCCGTATAGCCTTGAATCAAAATCGGGCTGCAGCTTGGTAAGGTAACTTCCAAAAGTGCTCAGCAGTGCCCATCCCGTGTCGTCAACTGACTGTTCCAGCGCTGCGAGAACGAACTGCTTGGGAAACTTGGGTTTTGTTTCCGTAGGCGCTTTGGCGGGGACGGGTTGCGCAGCCTTGGCCCGTTTCTTCGTTACGGGTGGCGACTCGACCGGCTCGGTCGTTGGACTCTGGCGAAGCACTTCCGTGAATATAAATTTGTGGCAGGCATTGCGAAACGCCTCCGGCGTTTTCTTTTCGCCAAATCCGAGCACCGTGAGTCCTTCTTCACGCAAGCGCATCGCCAGGCCGGTAAAATCACTGTCACTGGTGATCAGGCAAAAGCCGTCGAATTTTCGCGTGTACAACAAATCCATCGCGTCGATGATAAGCGTGCTGTCGGTGGCATTTTTTCCGGTCGTGTAGGCAAATTGTTGGACTGGCTTGATCGCATAACGCTGGAGTACTTTCTTCCAGGACGCGCTCGTTGGCGCAGTGAAATCACCGTAAATACGGCGCACTGTCGCCTCACCAAATCGGGCTATTTCCGCGAGCAGTCCGTCGATGACGGCAGCTTGGGCGTTGTCTGCATCGATTAGAACCGCCAGTCGAAGCGCTGACTCGTCGGACTCGGTTTTGGCGTTGGGTCGTAGGATTGTCAAGATAACTCCTGTTTGTGATAACGTCCTAAGAAAATCCATTCTGCCCGAGCCGACCGGGCGTGTGAACCCCGATTAGTACACCGCCCCCGCGATCAGATCCGCCAACGCTGTTTGTCGCTTGCGGTTGTCCACCTGCCCCACCGCCAGCGCAAAGGCTTTGCGGCTGCCGACAAAAACTGCGAGTTTCTTGGCGCGGGTGAGCCCGGTGTAAATGAGATTGCGAAAGAGCATGTTGAAATGCTGCCCAAGCACCGGAATGATCACCGCCTGAAACTCGCTCCCTTGCGATTTATGAATGGTGATCGCGTAGGCAAGCGAGAGATCGCTCAAATCTTCTTTGGCGTAGTGGATCACGCGCGCTTCGCCCCCGCTAAAGCTCACCTCACAGGTCATTTCTTCGGAATCGACTTGGGTAACGCGGCCAATATCGCCATTGAAAACGCCGAGGTCGTAGTTGTTGCGGGTCTGGATCACGCGATCACCCACGCGTAACAGACGTGCGCCGATTTGAATTTGGCGCTTGTGCGGTGCTTCCGGATTGGCGATACGCTGCAGCGATTCGTTGAGATTGAGCGTACCCATCGTGCCCCGCACTTGCGGTGTGAGGATCTGCACTTCGACGTCTGTTCCGAGCCATTCTGGCAGGGTCTTGGTATAGAGCCTGACCGCAGTCTCAACGGCGGTCAGGCCGTAGTGCAGCGACGACCAGGGATGCACCGATTTTAGAACCGCCATCAATTCTTGCGTAGTCGATTCCGCTTGGGCGAGCTGGGTCAGGTCCACGTGTTTGAATTTCTCCGGAATCACCAGCACCGGCGCGCGCACCGCCTGCTCATCGAACTGTTCCGGGCGATAGAGCGGATCGACCTCGACGCCTTCACTGGTCTTCTGCAAACGACCCTGCCAGGCTTCGCCGAGCTTAATCAGTGCGCCGTGCGGCGCTTGCAACGTTTGTTCGATGGCGTAGCGAGCCCGTTGCATAAAGGCGATCTGATCCTGGGTGGCTTCATCGGCATCGACGAATAAGCAGTCATGGCCTTCGGCAAAGGCGGTGGGCTTGGCCAAAGGTGAGAGAATACGGGGAACTCCACCGGCATTGATCTCGTGAGCAAAGCGAATGATCGAG
>JANOTC010000642.1:0-8850 GCA_031416175.1 Gammaproteobacteria bacterium | reverse complement strand
GTTATAGCCTTGCGAAATCAATTTGCCCCCGCAGTCTGCAGGTTGTCCCGCGCCGAAATTTTCGGCTATCAGACTGTTTGTTAACTCCAACTGCGCCGTGTTATGCACAATGAAGACGCCTGCGGCGTGACCATGGGTCGTGTTATTGTTCGCGGCGATGGTAACGTTCATTAGCTTTCCATAACCGGTTGTGTAAAAACGTATTCCGGCGCCGCCGTAATTGGCTTGGTTCTTGACAATGAAGGAATTTACCATCCTCAGACGCGTGTCAAAATGCGCGAACAGTCCACCGCCAGCAGAGAAGTTCGTGTTGACTGCGCGATTACGTGAAATCAGCGAGTTCTCTACCAGCAAAACGCCGTGCGCATTGATGCCGCCGCCGGAGTCCGCTCCGTTGTCGCTAATGTTAGTGTGATCGACACGTACGGCGCTTTCGTCCACGATGCGTTGTAGCGATTTGGCCGGGCCGGATAGCGTGTTCAGGCCCATTTGTTCGGCCGAAGTTTCTGCCTTACTGGGTGCGTGACGGCCTGAAAATACGGTGTAAATCCCGCCGCCGTTTTCGTTCGCCCGGTTTTTCTTGATGGTTGTGTGACTCACGGTGAGTGGTCCGTCATTAAAAATACCACCACCCCCGTATCTCACATTGTACTTGTCATCCCCTTTGGCAATGTTGTCAGTGATCTCGGAATGGGTGACGACGAGTTGGCTACTATATGTGCCACCGTTGTAGATGCCGCCGCCACTCTGCGTCGCGACATTGCCTGTTATGCGGCACCGATCCACGGTGAGGTTGCCCCTATTAAGAATGCCGCCCCCTAGCTCCGCTTGTCCATTTTGTATGCGCAGCCGTGACAGCGTGACCGAAGTGGCTGGGGCGATGGTGATGACCGAGCCTTGTTTTTGGCCGTCAATAATTGATTCGCCTTGCTCAGAACCCAGCAGTGTTAGCGGCTTTTCTATCGTTATGGGGCCTAAGTAATGTCCTTTGGCGAGACGAAGCGAGTCTCCGGCGACGGCTTTTTCTATCGCTGCGGAGAGCGTGCAGAAGGGGGCGCCTGTTTTGTCATTACAATTTTTTCCGGTGGAAACGTCATAGCTTGCAGCGAAACTTTGGCTGTTCGTAAGCAAGGCGAAAGAATAAAGTATTAGCGTGGTTTTTGTGATTTTCATTGCGAGTGGCACCCCTGCGTTTGTATTAGTTTAAGGATACACCAAGTATGTAAATTTGCGCGGATCAAGAAACTTCGGACCGTTTCTTGCTGTGCTTATTTAAGTATATAGGATAGGTTAGGGTTGAAAACTGGCCAAAAGGGCCGATATTCGCAGTAGGAGCCTTTCACATTCAAGTGGAGGCTGAAGGAGAAATTCATGATCATGACGATAGACCTAGTAACGGGGGAAGTTACCAGCGATGTGGTAAAAACCACAGGGTCTCAGTCGGAGCGAAATTGGACTGAAAGACCCTCTGCACCCACACTCGACGTAGTACTCACCGTATATAAACCCGATTTAATTAAGTCCAGGTTTCCAGAAGGGTTGGCGCATCGCGATATTGATGTATTTTTAAATGAAATGCGCTCTTAAGTACATTGCCCTTTAGACTATTTGTTCGTCTTAAATCCTTGAGCGAGGGTGGGGTAGCGAAGTTTTAGGCCAAGTTCTTGTAAAACTTTGTTACTCCTAACACGCTTTGCCTCATTTACATACGACAACATGCTTGGGGAAAGCGCAAACTGTGCCTCTGACCATGAGATTTGCGGTGGTCGGGGTAGTTTGCACAATTCCGCAACACGGTTGAAGTAATCTGCCATGGTGGTTGGGTTCCCATCTGCCACATTGTAAATGGCCCAATTTGGACCCCGTTCCATGGCAGCAACGCTAATGGCCGTTAGATCGTCCGCGTGGATTCGATTTGTGGGCGGACTTTCGTCTTCGCGAATAACCGGTAAACCTTGTTTTATGCGGTCAATGGGCAATCGGTCTAGGCCGTAGATGCCGGCTGCACGTAAAATGACCAGTTCTGCTTCAGTATTTCTTGCCCAGTTTCGGCATATGGATTCGGCGGCTAAGCGGCGCCGACCCCGTTCGTTGTCGGTCTTGACCGGCGTACTCTCGTCTACCCAATCGCCGCCGCAGTCACCGTAAACGGAGGTGGTGCTCATATACGCTATTTTGGTGGGGCGAATTTCAGTTCCGCAGTGCTCGGCCAGCGCGCGCGTACGGGCATCGCCATTGCCAGGTTGTGCGGGTGGCGCCAAGTGGTACACAAATGCGCCGTGGGCGCGGCGGAGGTCGAGCGTAGCGGGCTGATCTAGGTCACCCGGAATCGGCTCGATACCAAGTTGGCGCAGATCTGCCGCACTGGCGTCTGATCGCGCTAAGGCAAGGACGGTGTCGCCTTTGTCCAAATGGACGGCCGCCACTTTCTTACCAATGTAGCCGCAGCCAATAATGAAAATTGTTCGTTGCAAGGTTTCCATCGCCATGTGGGATCGGTGACAATACCGGCCCATTACTTTACCAAACTTTGCACTCTAATGAGCTATAAAGTCGAAATCAAGCCAAGTGGACATGTTTGCGAGGTCGCGCCGGGCGAAACTGTGCTGGAGGCGGCGCTGCGTCAGGGGTTTGCGTTTCCCTACAGTTGTCGGGGGGGTTCCTGCGGCTCTTGCAAGGGCAGGGTGATAACAGGTGAAGTGGAATACGTTGGCGGTAAACCCATCGCTCTGACGGCGAAAGACGAAAAAAATAATATTGCGGTGTTTTGCCAGGCGCGGCCAAAATCCGATTTAGTGATCGAAATGAAGGAAATTGGTGCGCTTAAGGACTTGGTGGTGAAGGTGTTGCCTTGCCGAGTGGCGAAAATGGAAAAATTGGCGCCCGATGTGATGCGTTTGTTTTTGAAGTTACCGCAAACGGAACGCATGCAATTTGTGGCTGGCCAATATTTAGATATTTTGCTCCGAGACGGTCGTCGTCGCAGTTTTTCATTTGCTAACGCGCCGCATGAGGGCATGCTCGAATTACATGTGCGCTGGATTGAAAACGGTTCGTTTACCACGCACGTGTTTACGCAAATGAAGGAAAAAGATTTATTGCGGATCGAAGGACCGTTGGGGAGTTTTTTTCTGCGCGACGATAGCAATCGCCCGGTGGTTTTAGTTGCAGGTGGGACGGGCTTTGCGCCGATGAAGGCGATCATCGAACAAGCCATTTCCGTGGCCAGCACGCGTGAAATTGTTTTGTATTGGGGCGTACGTCATCTCACGTCGTTGTATTTGCATGAATTGGCGGAATCGTGGAAGCTTGCGCATGCAAATATTCGCTTTGTGCCCGTGCTGTCGGAGCCAAAAGCTGAGGACGGCTGGCAAGGTCGCACGGGGTATGTGCACAACGCCGTGGTAGAAGATTATGCGGATTTATCCGGACATGATGTGTATGCGAGTGGCCCACCGGCGATGGTTGACTCAGGTCGGGAGGCGTTTTTTAGCCGTGGCTTGCCGGAGGAACAGTTTTTTGCGGACGCGTTTACGTTTGCGGGGGAAGGGAGTTGAGTTATGTTGGGATCTTTAAACAAAGCGACGTGGGGTTCTAACCATTAGTAAAGATACGCGGCGCCCGCACTTGTGCTCGTATTGTTCGTGCGATCACCCGCGATTCCGACCCCGTTGCCGCTCTCCGCTTTAGCGCCGATCGCCAGGGTATTGGCATCAGATGACAGGCTCACGCTGTTGCCAAAGGAATCCCCTGCATCGGTGTTGGCGGCTTTGACAAATGATATCGAGCCCCAGGCGCCACCGGTGCGGGCGTATATGTAGACGGCACCGCTATCCGAGGCGGACTCATTCGCCGTTCCGTTGACACCCGTTGCGTTACTGTCCTCGCCTGGCGCTCCAACGGCGAGAATGTTGCCGTCAGATGAAAGTACGACGCTGGTGCCAAAGTAGTCTCCCGCGCCTGCGTTGACTGCTTTAACGAAGGCTTGCTTGGTCCACGAAGCGGTTGCGCGGGTGTAAACATATACTGCGCCAGCCCCAGCGGCGTTTTCATTGGGAACACCATTGATGCCGACGTTGCTGCTTGCTTCGGCTGCCGCGCCAACGGCTAAGGTGTTGCCGTCGCTGGAGAGTGTAAGGCTGCCGCCAAATGCGTCTCCGTTGCCCACGTTTGATGCTTTGAGGTAGGCCTGCTGGGTCCAAGCGTTGGAATTACGCGTGAAAATGTACGTTGCGCCGCTATTGGTTCCGAGCTCGTTAGGCGTCGCTTGCGAGCTGAGAGTGTCGCCATCTTCCAGAGGGGCGCCAACCGCGAGCGTATTTCCATCGGGTGATAACGCGACGCTACTGCCGAATAGGTCGCCGGTACCGATATTGGAGGCTTTGATATAGCTTGTGTGGCGCCAGCCCGTGGATTCTAGAATGAATACGTAGACGGCGCCGGAGTCTGCCGCAAGCTTGTCGGGCACCGTCCCGGCGGTGCTGCTGTCTTCGTACATGGCGCCTATCGCGAGTGTCTTTCCATCCGCAGCGAGGGACAGGTTCCGCCCGAATTCATCGCCCGCGCCGGAGTTACTGGCTTTGAGGTAGGCTTGTTGTGCCCAGGCAGCTGCTGAGCGCGTGAAAACGTAAACGGCGCCCGTATTTGCAGCCAAATCGTTGAAAGAGGGGTTGGTTCCAACGGTACTGCTGTCCTCCGAATGTGAACCGACGGCCAATGTGTTGCCGTCAGCGGAGAGTGCGATGCTAGCGCCAAAAAAATCACCGGCGCCGGGATTGGATGCTTTCACATAAGCCTGTTGGACCCAGGCACCCGAAACGTTGGTGTATACGTACACAGCGCCAGCGTCGGCGGCGGCTTCGTTAGGCGTGCTGGAGGTGCCGACCGTGCCACTGTCTTCCAAGTTGGCGGCCACAGCCAGTGTCATCCCGTCGCCCGATATCGCAATACTGGCACCAAACGCGTCGCCCGGGCCGGAATTACTTGCCTTGACGTAACCGATGGATTTCACGGCTTCCGCTAGCGGAAACACCGTGTTGGAATCTGCGCACACATTGGCGGTATTACACGCCGAAACAAGGTAGCTCGTCTTGCTCCAATTGTATCGGTGGATGGCAATATCGACGTTCGCATTGGTGACTGTGAGGTTCGTGCCAATTTGGGTAAAGCCTGACGCGCCGTCTTGGTTCGTCATGAATTTGTAGTAGGTTGCACCGAGCATGGGTGTCCAAGTGAAACGCAGCTGTTTTATGTTAGATGTTAGACTTAACTTTGGCGGCGTCGAAGCGCAATTTACGGAGATTTGTGTAATCGATGTTGTCGCTGTACCCGAGCCATTGGTTACGCTGCAGGTCTGCCCGGAAGGTGGCGCGAAAATGGTGACTGCGTAGGCGCTACCGTGACTAATCAGGGTGGTAAACGTGAAACTGCCATTTGCTGTGGTAGTCAAGTCATTACCGCCGTTGTTGCGGAGTACAACGGAGCCGACAAGGCCGGTTATCGTGCCAGAAATCGTGTAGGTCCGGTTTGCACAATTTACTGTGATTTGGGATACATTCGTCGTCGCTGTACCCGACCCGCTAGACACTGTGCATATTTGCACGCTGGGTTGTGCTGAAACGGTAACCGAATACGTGCTGCCATGAGTAATGGGGGTCGGGAACTGGAAACTGCCGTTGGCAGACCGAGTGATCGTTTCGCCGTTACTATTGAGTAATGTCACGCTGCCGTTCAGGCCATTGACTGAACCGCCGATACTATAATTGTTAGTCGTGCAGGTAACGACGATCTGCGTGATGTTAGCTGTGGCTATTCCGGTGTCTTTTGTTACGGAGCAGGTTTGGCCGGTCGGTTGAGTTAAAACTTTGACAGTATAGGCACTGCCATGCGCGATTCGAGAAGAGAAGGTGAACGAACCGTTGGTGGACACGAGGTGATTGTCTTTGTCATTATTCTGCAAAACGACGGTACCATTTAGGCCGCCGATGTCGCCGCCGACGGTGTATGTATTCGTGGTGCAAGTCACCGCAATTTGGGTAACTTTTGCGTCCAGAACAATACCGTTGGCCCGTGTCATTGTGCAGATTTGCCCGACCGGTTGTGCCACAACCTGTGCGGAATAGCTCCCTGCGACGATAGCGGTCGGGAATTGAAACGAGCCGTTCGCAGAAACCGAAATACGCTCACTACTCCCGGTTTGCAAGTCCACAATGCCGGAAAGTCCTGTTACTGTTCCACCCACCGTGTAAGTATTCGCGCAGCTCACGGAAATATTGGTCACGTCAGCATTCGCGGTTCCTGTTGCGTTTACGAGGGTACAGAGTTGTGTGGCCGGTTGTTTCGATATAGCAATTATGTAGCTCGAACCGTGGATGGTTGGGAATTTAAACGCTAGTGAGGTAGTCGAGTCTATGACGACTGCACTGCCCCCGTTTTTTTGCAGTTCAATCTTGCCGGAAAGTCCGCTAACTGAGCCGCCAACGTTGTAAGTGTTTGTTGTGCACGTTACCGTGACGTTAGTTACGTTCGCATTGTTGATGCTGCCGTTATTATTTGCCGCCGTACATTTTTGCCCAGTAGGACTCGCAAAGACCGTTACAGCGTACGTGCCGCTCGCCCATCTTTGCGGGAATTTGAATTCGCCATTCGTTGAGACTGCGAGATAGTCCCCATTGTTGTTTTGTAGCACCGCCGTGCCATTGATTCCGGCAATCGTACCGCCAATCGAGTAAGTGTCGAGGCAGTCAACTCCTATGTTCCTAACAGGATTGAAGGCGTTATCCGCGCCACGGGAAACGCTGCAGACTTGGTTAAGCGGCTGCGCCAACACGGACACCTCATACCTTCCGCCATGTGAAACGGCTAGGGCGAAATTGAACTCTCCATTGGCCGATAAGCCTTTAACTTCGCCGTTATTCTGAAGCACGACCGTGCCGCGTAGCCCAGAGGCCAAACCGCTGATCGGGTAGGAGTTGGTGGTGCAGGTGACTAAGATGTTAGCGCTGGCCTGGTTGCCGTAGGCGCCAAAACCGTTGGCGATGTTACAAACCTGGCCACCGGGTTGGGTAAAAACGGTGATGGAATAATTGCTGGCGGAGGCGGGCGGGAAGTGAAAGCGGCCATTGGTGGTCAGCGTCTGGAGGGAGCCGCCATTGTACTGCAGCACGAGGGAGCCGCCGAGGCCACTGACGGTGCCGCTCACACCTGGGAGGTTCTCACAGCTTACGGCGATGCTTGTGACGGCTGTCGTTGCGATGCCCGCGCCGTCGCTTACAGTGCACTGTTGACCTTCCGGCTGGGTGAGCACGCTTGTGGCATAGCTGGCGCCGTAGGGAACCTGGCTTGGGAAAGAAAATGCGGCATTTGAGGCGACAGTCACTGTGTCGCCGAGGTTATTTTGCAAGACGACCGAACCCCTGAGGCCACTGATGTTCCCACCCAGGGTGTAGACGTTAGCGATACAATTCACGCTCACGTCAGTCACTATGCCTTGAGCGTCTGCGGGGCCAACGGTGACGGTACAGGTTTGTCCGTCAGGCTGGGTCAACACGGTAAGTTCGGTGGGGTTGCTTGTTGTGCCGACTTTTAACGAGAACACTTTGCTGTTTGAGACGGTAATTGTTGTTCCATCGTCGGTTTTTAATTGTAAGGTACCACTGAGACCGTTTACTTTGCCGTCGATTGTTTTGGGGTTGGCTGGCTCGTTTTGGCTGGCGGCCGCTTTGTTGGCGGCTTGGCTGCAGCCATTGAGGTTCAGGCCGAGCGCGAACAGAAAAACGAGTGGGAGGACACGGTAGGTCCACGGATGCGGCATTATTTAAATCTCCCCCTTATCTTAATTGTTGTTTTTGACGAAGCGGACTTCGTCTTGTTGTGTTGTTGTACTACGCGCCGGACAAGGTCAAGCAGGTCGCCACATTTGTTGGGCATCCTAGCGCATACGGTCGGTGATTTCTACGGGTAGAGTAGTCCGCGCCACGGCGAATGGATCATTTTTCTGGACTGAATTTATATTTCTCCTGTGGAGCGGCGCAATTCCTTCACCAGAAGAAAAAGGCCCGGTTCAAATCAGGGTACCACTAAGGTACCGTCATAGCCCGCTGCCTATCACTCAACGCCTTCAATTAATTGCCGTTTTCCGGTTGGTATAGGCTCGTCTACTGGTACCCCAAACACACCGTTTTTGAACCGTGCCGGAAAGGGAGCTACTGGTTGCGGGTTTCGTGGGACGGATACCTCCCATTACCTGTTAGTTAATAGCGACGTCGGGTGCGTTTAAAAAAACGACACCAAAGTTGCATAGGATTTTGCGTAGATCCCCGCCCGGTGATGGAATCGATTCAAATCAGGGAGAAATAGTACAAGTGACAGCTTAGTTTCTTGTTCTGCGGCTGTTTGGCGCGAGCGCTATAGAAGTATTCGTTCAGTGAATGAGCGCTTTTTTAACGCGATAAGTATACAAGTATTTAATGTTAGTGCGTAAGCGAGAACGGTTGCAGGCGACCCCCGACCACCCGACCCACACTAAAAACTTTTCCGAATCAACGCTTGCCGTGCCTGTTGTTGTTGCGCGGCATCCAGTGTTAAAAAATAACTCACTTCTCCGGCGAGCATCGCTGCCAGTGGCACGCCATCACGGTAAAGAATACGGTTGCCGGTTTGCGCAGGGATGCGTTGGCCGGGTGTAATGATGCCGGTGAGGTTGAGCGGATCGGCGGCGGAGAGGGCGAGTAGGTCGTTGCGCTTTTCCTGTTTACGGATTTCGCGCAGGCTGGCGACGGCGTCGGGTAGTGCGAATTGTTCGCCGCTGAAACTTTGTACGAAGCGTCCGCCGCGAATTTCGCCGCGTGC
>JANOTC010000641.1:0-6884 GCA_031416175.1 Gammaproteobacteria bacterium | reverse complement strand
AAACTTCATCTCTATACTCTACGCTGTCTCAGCAGGTCTGGTTAAGTGGATTAATACCGCATCTGCGCTTACCGAAACGTGATTAAATTTAATGGGGAAAATTCATGCGGAGATTAATGTTGACTGCGGCAATCTGTGCCGCTTTTCCGGTGTCGGCTTATGCTGATGCGACAGTTGTCGGCGGACCTATGGGGTTCAATCCCATCACCAATTCCGCCTATGCGCAAACTACGGCAGACGCGGTAATCCTTAACAGCGAACCTTGGGTTATTCCTGAAGGTTTCAGCCAACGCATTGTCTCTGATGAGAGCAATTTGGATATTTATCCCGGCGCTGTTGACTTGACTGATATGAATACTGTCAATGAGACAAAAAAACACGCGGGCCGTTACCTTTACCGCACCCATGAAGTGCGCCCCGGCGCTACTCCCTTTGCAGGGGGTGCCGTTTCTGTGGTTGATATGAAGACCGGCGCGGCCAAAGTTCTTGTGCAGCGCGCCGACTGGGAAGCCCTGGATGGCCTCCTTTGGACGCCTTGGCATACGATTCTTTTTGCCGAAGAGACAATCACCGCCCAACTTCGCGATCCTGAGGCTCCTAATGCGGAAAGCGGCATGCTGTATGAACTGAAATTGGTAAATGGCGACCCCACTACCGCCGAGGTAGTCAAAGTGCGCCCGATGCTTGGCTCGCTTTCTCATGAAGGCATAGAGGTTGATGACGAAGGCAATGTGTATGTGATTGACGAAGAGAAAGCTGGCGCTATCTACAAATTCACGCCTAAACAGTATGGCGATTTGAGTAGTGGTCAACTCTATGTTCTGCGTGTTAAAAATGGCGCCAAAGTTGGTGAGGCCGAATGGGTGGCGTTAGATATGTACCAGGTTCAAATCAATGCCCGGGTCGCTGCCAAGGCCGTGGGCGCAACCCCTTACTGCCGTCCTGAGGACTTGGAACGTATTGAAGATACTCTTTACGCGGCCCTCACTTGTGAAGACGCTACTAACGCCGCCAATACCAGTGGTGTTGGCGCGGTGCTATCAGTGAGCCTGGGTGCTGTTCCCATGGTTAACTACTTCGTCCAGCCGGGTGTGAATGTTGCCAAGGAAGTTAAGCCAACTCCCACTGTATCGGGTGTAACGGGCATGAAGAGTCCCGACAATTTGGCCGAGAGTTCCGATGGAAAACTGTGGATCGTTGAAGATAATGACAACAGTGACATTTGGGTTGCATTGCCTGATGAAAATAATGACGGTTATAGCGACGGTGTGCATCTGTTCGCTTCTTTAAAAGATAAGCCTGCGGAAGGCACCGGGATCTATTTTGGTAAGGATCCCCATACCTTGTTTGTCAATATCCAGCATTCTGGAACGGGTAACGACAAGACGATGGCCATTACCAATCGCAAGTAAAACTCTGTGAAACTGGTACACACCCCGTCTTGAGCGGGGTGTGTAGTGCTGGATTTGCCAGCAACTCTAGTAACAAATCTTTAATATTCCGTCCCTCCCAAGTCATCCAGACATATGTTTGTAACATTTGTGCGTTAGCTTATTGCATTCAATAACGCCGCAGAGCGTTCCTAATTTATCGCGCAATTAAAAATTCCAACGGCGTGCAAAATATTTCATAGCAATGAGGCGTGAGTGATAACGCGAACAAAGAAATTAACTGCGGCCGCAGGGTGGTGGTTTTTTATTTTATTGGCGCCTGTATGCTTGGCGCAGACAGAGACTAAAGCGCCGGATGCAGAGCTGGAGGCAGTAGAAAAAACTCAGGCCGAAGTAGTCCCTGCGGAACAGGCCAAGTTTTATATTGGCGAGTTTCGCGTCTTAGGTAATAGCGTACTTAATCGCATAAACATTGAGGGGTTACTTTATCCGCATTTAGGCGAAAGCAAGACAGTGGCTGATGTTGAGGTAGCACGTCAAAGCTTGGAGCTTGGCTTTCGTGAAGCAGGCTATCCGACGGTGTTTGTCGATATCCCCGAACAAGATGTGGCCGATGGCGTGGTGCTGTTGCGGGTGACGGAAGGCAAAGTGAATTCCCTGCGCATTACCGGTTCGCGCTATTTTTCGTTGGAGCATATACGCACCCAAGTAGCCGCGCTCGATGAAGGTAGTGTGCCGTATCTGCCAGACGTTCAAGAGCAAATTGCGCAACTCAATCGCGCCACGGCCGACCGCTCTATTAGCCCGCTATTGCGTCCTGGAAAAACACCAGGGACATTGGATGTCGAGCTGAAAGTGCAAGACGAGTTGCCCTTGCATGGGCGCGTTGAGCTGACCAATCGCGGTTCAGCGAGCAGCAGCAGACTGCGCTTAGGCGCGGAGTTGCGTTATGACAATCTTTGGCAACGTCAGCACAGCCTTACGCTGCAATACCAAATGTCGCCGCAAGAGATTGATGAAGTGAAAGTGTTATCCGGCACCTACCTTTGGCGCTTTGCCGATGTTGATCCGCTGTTAGTGATTTATGGCGTAAGTTCTGATAGTCAAAGCGCCACGGTGGGTGATCTGACCGTCATTGGCAAAGGCCGCATTGGTGGTGTACGCGGTGTGTTGCCCTTGCAGGGCGGCGATAATTTTTTCCATAGCTTGTCGCTTGGTTTTGATAGCAAAGATTTCGATGAAAGCATCACGCTGCAAGGCGCTGACACCCTCAATACACCAATTAACTATTTGAATTGGGCAGTGCAATACAGCCCAACGATCCGCGGCGAAAAATCAGTGTGGCGCTCTAACCTGGGTGTCAATTTTGGTTTGCGCGGGATTGGCAATGAAGAGCGCGAGTTTGACGATAAGCGTTCCGGTTCAAAACCTAATTATTTGTATCTACGCGGCAACGTCGAACACAACCGCCAAGCGTGGTTAGACACGTCGTTGACCTTACGGCTTACAGCGCAGATTGCGGATTCTCCTTTAATTAGCAATGAGCAATTTGGCATCGGTGGAGCGCAGAGCGTGCGTGGCTATTTGGAGTCGCAGGCCTTAGGCGATAATGGGCTAACCGCATCAATTGAATGGGCTACGCCGTCGTTCGCTCAAAAGCTAGGCGCGTTTGTGCGTGAAGCCAATGCATTTGTATTTGTTGATTATGGCAAGACCGAATTACGCCAGCCGCTGCCGCAGCAGCAAGATGAATTTGAGTTGGCCGGGGTTGGTCTGGGCACACGCTTGTCGGCCTGGAAAACCTTTTCGACCTCGTTGGAATGGGCTTGGGCATTACGCCCGCAAGGCGCCATCGAGAAAAATGACGGACGTCTGCATGCCAGTGTTGATTACACGTTTTAATCGCCGTCGAATATCGAACAACTTTTGCACTAGGTGAACATATGAAACGCAGCCACACCATTCAATCCCCTAAAACGTTTCGCATAACGCGCTGTCGCATGGCGGTGTTGATGGCGTTATACGGGGCGGCCTTGCCCACCTATGCGCAGTTGCCAGTGCAGTGCGCGGCGGGCTGTGGGCCGGGTGTGTGGGTTACCTCAGGCGCTGCGGTACATGCGACTACTGGCGATACTATGACTATTCAGCAGCACACCCCTCGTGCAGTGCTCAACTGGCAAAGTTTTAATATCGGCAAGGATAGCGCCGTTGAATTTAAACAGCCGTCATCCGACGCGATCGCGATCAACCGTGTTTTTGGTCAAACCGATCCCAGCATGATCTTGGGCAAACTGACGGCGAATGGCCAAATTTATGTGTTGAACCAAAACGGTATTGTCTTTGGCAGCAGCGCCCAAGTGAACGTAAATTCGTTGATTGCCTCAACACTCAACATCAGCGACATCGCGCTGCAAAACGGCATCCTTAGTGCAATCAGTGAGAAACAGGCTGCGTTTCTCGCCACTGAAGGCATACCTAGCGGCGAGATCAGCATAGCGCGCGGCGCAAAGCTCACCGCTGCTTCGGGTGGCAGCATTTTGGTGTTTGCCCCACGCATTACTAACGAGGGCACCATTACTACGCCAGATGGTCAGACGATGCTCGCCGCAGGGAATAAGATTTATCTTATGGCCAGCGGCGATTCAAGTAAGGTCCGGGGGTTGCTTGTTGAGGTGGATGTTGATGATGTCTCGGATGAGACTTTGCGGGCTTATTTGAAAGGTGAAATCACCCAGCTTCCGGCGGGTACCGTCAGCAATAACGGTGAGATTAATGCCGCGCATGGCAATGTGACGTTGATGGGTTTAGCCGTGAATCAGAATGGCCGTGTCTCGGCGAATACCTCGGTGCGCGCTAATGGATCGGTATTTTTACTCGCGCGGGATCGAGTAAATTTTGAAAGTGCCACAAAGTTTAACGTTGACGCAATAACGGCTGTTAGCGATTCGCCCGTCCCCACCCGTGGTGGCGCAGTACGCTTCGAAGCCAACAGCGTTACGGCAGTGACGCCAGATCTTTCAGACACACAAAGCATGGTCGATAGCACCGCACAACCGTTGTCGACAATCAGAGTAACCGGTCAGCAAGTACAGCTTCGTGCCGGCAGCCACATCACCGCGACCAGTGGCAATGTGTCGATCAACGCACGTTCCAATCCGTCGATCCTAAATCCCACTTCCGCGCAAGCGGATGCAAGTCGTGTATTGATCGAGGCGGGCGCAGTAATCGATGTCTCGGGTGCGCACATTGAATTGCCCATGGAGCGCAATGTCGCGCAGGTCGAGCTGCGGGGCGATCAGTTAAAGGACAGCCCCTTTCAGCGCGACGGTAGCTTGCGCAACAAGAAGATCAACGTCGATGTCCGTGTCAGTGGAGTGCATGCCGACGGTACTCCTTGGCAAGGTACCCCGCTAGCTGATGCATCGGGTACCCTTGCCGCGGTGAACCGAAAGGTTGATGAACGTAGTCTTACGGGCGGCAGCATAGATATCGATTCGCAAGGCGATGTGATTGTCGCCGCGAATGCAATGCTCGACGTTTCTGGCGGCTCGATTCAATATAAAGATGGCTACATCAACACCACCAAGCTCATCGCTGGAGGGCGTCTATACGACATCGGCCAAGCGCCTCCAGAACTGGATTACATCATCGCCGACAGCTATACCGTGACCTCGCAAAAATGGGGCGTGAGCAAAACCTGGCAGTTATTGCCAGGTGGCGATCGCGGCTATTTCGCCGCCGGTTATGTGGAGGGTAAAGATGCGGGCGCGGTAACCCTATTAGGGCCAAGAATTATTGCTGACGGTTTTTTTAGAGGCGAAGCAATCCGCGGCCCACTGCAGCGCAAGCCAACCATCGCAATTGCTGAAGCTAGCCGAGCTCACGATCAAGCACCACTGGGCGGCTTGTTGATTATCGGTCAAATACCTGTCCCGGGAGGCCCTATTCCGGACTACCGTGCGCCGACAACACTCCTATTTACCCGCGAGCGCGACTTGCGGATAAACCCTAGCGACACCGAAGATTTGCCCTTGCAGCTAGTTGCCGACATCTTTGGCCCTGAGGGCATGAGCCGGGCGAAAATTTTTGCAAATAACATCAATGTACCCAACGATGTCGATGTGGTTTTGCCGGCGGGTGGTTCGTTAGAACTAATAGCCGACACGATGGATGTGAAAGGCGCTATTCAGGTTCCAGCAGGAAAAATTAGTCTTAGCGCGGAATCGATTGGCGTGGGTTCGACAGCAAAAATCAGTGTTGCTGGATTGTGGGTCAACGATCAATTAGCGACTGACAGCCTTGTCCTGGCGCCCACTTACATTCATGGTGGTAAGGTAAGTTTCAGCGCTGTTGGTGGCAATATCCGTGTAGAGGCCGGAAGTGAAATCGATGCCTCCAGCGGAGGTTGGCTCGGCATTCGTGGTTCGTTACGCAAAGGCGATGGCGGAACTATTGCCTTTAGCGTTACACGCACTAACGTCCAAACAGGTGAAGAAACGCCGCAATTAATCTTGGACGGCGCATTGGAAGCGTATGGCTTGCGCAAAGGTGGAACCTTAAAACTCGCCGCCGATTCAATATTAATTGCTGACCGGGCTGGCGATTCCACGGACCAGTCACCCGGCGAGCTATGGTTGTCGCCGCAGCGTTTTCAACAGGGTGGTTTCAATCACTATGAGATAAGCACTACCGATGGTGCGTTGACCGTCGCTGACAACACCATCATCCAACCGCGCGCCGAACGTTACACGCTCAACCAAGGGTTTGCCTTGGAACACAGCGGTGTGGGCGTGCGCCATTTTGCCCGTCCAGAACTGTTGTCGGAGATGGATAGACAACCCACGCATCTGACATTGAAAGTGGCTCAATTTAAAAATGATGAATACGAGAAGAGCAATTTTGCCGATGCCGGTGTCTTGACGATAGGTGACGGAGCGCGCATAGAAGCCGATCCCTTAGCGAACATAAATCTAAGCGCCGATTCGAGGATTTACGTTGGCGGTAGTATCTCCGCGCCCGCTGGCAGCGTTTCGCTCACACTAAACTCTGACCTGACCCTTAAACAATTTATTCCGAGTCAGAATATTTGGTTAGCCGACACCAGTAGCTTAAGCGCCAACGGTGCGCCAAGTATTCGCCCTACGCCGCAAGGCCGCTTGCCTGGAGAAATACTGCCGGGCGGTACTATTGATGTCAACGCTCAGCGTGGCTTTGTTATCGTAGAACAAGGCGCCCAATTAGATGTATCGGCCGCTCAAGCGCAGTTGGATGTGCCAACGGCGCAGGGCGATGTAAAGCGTGTCACAGTCAACGGCGATGCAGGGAAGATTCGTGTCAGCGCGGCGGAAGGCCTGTTTTTGGCCGGTGAGTTGTTGGGCCATGCAGCGGCGGGTTCTCGCGGCGGTAGTTTAGTGGTAGCCCTTGATGCGTCGCAAAGAAAGCCTTTCGATTCGTTTAAATTTATTTCCGATACACGGGTTTTAACCCTTTCGG
>JANOTC010000640.1:0-5128 GCA_031416175.1 Gammaproteobacteria bacterium | reverse complement strand
GGCCATTTGCATTTCTGGTCGATCGTTGCGTTCTACTCCACGCCTGCTTCACATCACTTGATGTCTTCTCCGCTTCCAGAATGGTTGAAGTCGTTCGCGTCAGTTGAAGGCGTGTTGATTTTGATTCCAGCGGTTGCATTCGTTGCTAACATTTTGTTAACGATGAAAGGCAAGTGGAGTCTGTTTGTTGAGAACATTGAAACCAAGTTCTCGATCACTGGCGTTATGTTGGCGGTTCCGCTAAACATGCAAGGTGGTTTCCAACAAACGCGCGCAATTAACTGGTATGTTCATGGTACGGGTTGGATCGTGGCGCACGCGCATCTTGCGTTGTTGGGCATGTCGAGTTTCTTGGAAGTTGCGGCTGTGTACTTCGGTCTTCAACAGGTTCTCCGTCGTAAGTTGTACTCGTTGACCTTGGCCAACTTGCACTACTGGTTCTTCATTGTCGGATTCTGCATCTATTGGATTTCCATGACGATCGCAGGATTGATTCAAGGCGCTGGCAAAATTTACGAAGTGCCTTACATCGACGTCGTCGTTGCAGAGCATCCGTACATGATTGCGCGTTGGATTGGTGGCACTATGGTGTTCACCGGCAATACCGTATGGCTTTACAACATGTGGATGACAGCGCGTGAAGGTACATTAGTACCAGAAGGCCGTTACGCACATGAAATGGCGTACGAGCGCTAAAAAGGCTCAACTAGTAGTAATAGGTCCATTGCTGGCCAGGGTAATGTCTGGCCTGTAATGGGACGAAAAGGTTAGGGAGGAGGATTAGCTGTGGCTTTTCAACAATATAAATTGGGTTCGGCGGCAGTCGGACTAATGTTCGGCTTCTCCATGTGTATTACATTGCTTTTCCCGGGATTTGACTTCCGGACTGGCGTGTCGACATGGGTTGGCTTAGATAAGCAATTGTCAGTGGGGCGTGTAATCGGATTCAGCTATGAAGATCCGTTCGTCCGCGGTGAAGGTAAGCCAATCGTGGTGTTGCTCGACAAGGATCCGAGTACCGGCGCTCCTATCGATCCACCTGTGCGCGCTTATGTTTACAAAGCGGGTACTAAGTTCTCGCCAGGTATCAACCATACCGACCAATTGGGTCGTGGGGTTGAAGAGCTGAGCATCGAAAAGGGTAAGATCAAAGAAGCATCCATGTCTAGTGGCGCAGTGTTCACTCTGACGAAGGGCGAATTCCGTGGCGGCGATCTTGACTACGTAGAAAACACCACAGCAACGCGTGGTTGGCAGCCTGAGGCAGTTCTTGCTGCTGCGGGTGACAAGAACATGCGTTATGTCGGTAAGGGAAAGACCATCTTCATCGCCCAAGGATGCTGGTGGTGTCATACCTTGCTACCTGAACAAACCCAAGATTGGCAGGCGTTCGGCGCTCCGCCTTTCTTAGGCGACTTCAACGGTGAAATGCCAACTGCTTTCGGCTCGGATCGTAAAGCTCCGGACTTGTTGCATGTGGCATCACGTAACTCTTCGCGCGAATGGATGGAGTTGCATTTCTTTAATCCACGTTTGGTTCAGCCGAACTCGATTATGCCGAGATTCGACTACCTATGGGGTACGAAGGATGCTGAAGGCAAGACCATCGACTTCGTAACGTGGCGCAAGGAATACAAGGCCTATTTGCATGGCGAACGAATCTACGCTCCAGAAGTACCAGTCCCGGCTTCTGATTCGCAGGCGCGCGCGCTTATCGATTGGGTTCTCACCAGCTTGAAATAATTAAGGGGGTTTGTCATGGGTTGGAAGTTTGATCAGCCGCTGCAGTGCCTTTCCGATGAGGCAGAGCAGAAGAAGATTATTGAAATGTGGGAAAGTGAGAAGTACGGTGGGTTAAGCTCAGGCAATAATCGCCTGCCGCTTCCTTTCACCTTCCTTATTGCTATGATCGTGGTAACTGCGTTTTTGGTCACTATGCCAATTTGGGGTCAACGCCCCAAGGGTGACAACTACGTAGAATTCGTTGCACACATGGACGATCCACAAGTTCAGCAAGAAGAAGATCCGAAAAAGAAAATCGAATATCTCTATAAATTGGCATACACCAAGGGAGATAGTCGTACGAAGGCCGCATTAGAGCGTCATCCGCTTACTTGGGATGATTTGCTTAACATCGCTCCTGCTATCCGTGAAATTCAAGCGGGCGGTGGTAAGTACGATTTGGGCAGCTATAACGTGTTGGGTGACCGTCTCGCGTTAGCGAACCATGAAGGTAACTGGATCGGTGAAGGTGACGACCGCTATCGCGAGCGCACGCAGCCTTGGTGGGATAAGGGGTACACGATTGACGTGTTCTACGTGACCTACTTCATGATCACGGCGATTATCATTGTGAAGCGTTTGCCGCATTTCACGCGCAAACCTAACATGTCGAAAGCTAAATAATTGGAGAGCACATAAATGTTTGACTATGACTTTGCTCCAGGCGTGTTTGCAATGTGGATTGTGTTAACGGTAGTTGCGCCAGCTATATATGGTATTTTCTTTGTTGATAAATACTGGAAGCAACACAAAGCAGAAAAGGCAGACGACGCGTTTAACTAAAGCGCTCTTTTGCAGGTAGAATGAAGGCCGCTCTCGTGAGAGAGCGGCCTTTTTTTTGGCGACAATTATTAAACGGCGAATTAAGAAAGTGGTGGCATTATGTGGTACTTTCCTTCACCTTCGGGCGTGACGGGTTTATTTAAGTGGGGCGCTATGTTCCGTGACAACGGTTTGCGCATTTTATCGGAACAGACCGATAATCTCGTATTCGGGATGGACCTTGGAATTGAAGGTATGCGTTCCCAGAAGTTCAGCGTGGGGATTTTTATTTTCCTTATCATCTCGCTGATCTTATTTTGCTATATCATCTACGTCTACCTGCCAAAGGGACGATTCTCTGGCCTCAAGACCGGCGAGAAATACATGTTTGGCGCCATCGTTGGTGGCGTCATCTTGGCGGTAGTTATAGGTTGGTTGCAGTTGATTGAAGGTTATTTGATGTAGGGGTACTTTATGGACACTATTACCACGTATGTTCAGAACCTGCCGGACGGCTGGACGATTTATGTCTGGCTGGTCGTTGCAGCGATGATTTTGATCGCAGCGGGATTTATGTTGCGTTGGGCTGCGAAGAATGATCAATTTGATGAGGACATCAAATATGTCATCTTTGACAAGAGCGACAAGGATAAGATGTCACCCGAAGAATTTCAAAAGAGCCAAGACGTTATGCGCGCGCAAACGCTTTCGCGTGAAGAGAATTTGAAAATAAAAGCGACTAAGATAGCGGAAAAAGATGCGAAACGGTGAGAAGGGTATAATTGTCGCGATGATCTTGAGCGTTGTGGGTTTGGCCGTCTACAAGACGGTGAAGCATAGCGCCGATGTCGGGCCGGACCCGGGTATTCCTTTTTACAGCACGGCAGATCCCGCGCTGATTACGCGCGCTGCCAAGATCATGCACGCCAACGAATGCAAGCTGTGCCACCGTCTTTGGGGTACGAGGGATTTGATGCAGTCGGTTCCAGCACCACCGCTTGATGGTATTGGGACCTTGAAAACAGAAGCTTGGTTGTATGACTATTTTTCTGCCGAGAACCCGCAGAGCATTTTGCCGAGTCGCCTTAAACCGCAGTATCGGATGCCATCGTTGGCCAAACTGACCGAAGCAGAGCGGCGAGATCTCGCTGCCTATATGGCGAGCCTTAAGGTGGAAGACTGGTACCTAGAAGAAACCAAGAAGGCGGAACATGACGCATTGTTTGGGAAGACGGCTTCGGCTAAGTAGGGTGTGATGTTCAAAAACTCAACATTTGGTTTTAGAGATTTTCTGATCGCTTTTGCGGTGGTACTTATTGGTGCTGCGTTCAATTATTCTCTCGACCGACTCTTAAATGTTAGGTTGGAACTTTACTTCGGCATTGGCACGTTTAGTCCCCTCTGGGTGGCGGACTTAATCCTCGTTCCCTTTGTGTCAGGCCTTCTAATTGCGTCAATTTATGGTCTGGGCGCCAAAATAGTGGCTAACTTCGCGCCACTCATTGTCCGCGTTTATAGCTATCTTTCTATAGACGCTGCGTCCTTGCCGGATGGGGTAACGGTCCTGCCATTGGGCTTTTGGATACTGGTGACGATCGTGGCAGTTGAGGCAGCGGCGGGCGGCGGTTTAGTGGGGGAGTTCATAATAAAGAAGACATATGGAAGGCGACCGAAGCATCTGGTGCACAAGCGTTACCAAGCTCGGGAAGATCACGTCGACATACCCGTTGAAGCAAAGGGCATAGATAAATGAAAATAGCAATGTATGCACGTAATGGTGCGTTGGGCAAAGAGCAGATTGCCAATCGTAAGAGATTTTTGGGTGCGACATTTGTTACGTGTGTTGTTATTGCCTTAGTGGGCGGTACCATCCACGTTTTGGAGCTTGGCTCCAACCGAATGATGGAGATGCGAGGTAAGGCGTCTTACGAGCTAAGTGAAGAGAAAAACAAGATCCGTGCGGCCGGGGAAGATCTATATCGAACAGATGCCCACGAAAAAGGCCTCACCCACAAGAACGCAATAAGTGTTGCGGAAGCCGAGAACTTGCTGCCGGCAGAGAAATGGTTCGAATTGGAGACCATGATTACTATTCCAGCCGGTCCTTTCATGATGGGCACGGATAATCTAAAAAGTGACGCTCAAAATCGTCCACAACACAGTGTTGATCTCCCGGCTTATCGAATTGATAAATTCCTAGTGACAAATGCTCAGTACGCGAAATTTGTCGCGGCAACACAACGGCGCACGCCCTCCAATTGGCCAGACGGCAAGATTCCACCCGGACTGGAACTTAATCCAGTTACAATGGTTTCGTGGTTTGATGCTAGAGCCTACGCGGCTTGGGCTGGCAAGCGCTTGTTGACCGAGGCTGAGTGGGAAAAGGCAGCGCGTGGCACCGATGGTCGACGCTGGCCTTGGGGCAACAATATGGACCCTTCTAGGCTGAATACGTATTACTCGGTCGGCAAGACAACGCCAGTTGACACCTACCTTACTGGCGTTAGCCCCTACGGCGTCTATGACATGGCAGGGAATGTCACCCAGTGGACCGAAGATGAGCTATTGCCTTACGGGAACTCCG
>JANOTC010000639.1:0-4453 GCA_031416175.1 Gammaproteobacteria bacterium | reverse complement strand
GTGGTTATAGTGGTCCGATGAACGGACACTCCAGGTACTCCCACAGGGGACTTTCACCCCATAAATTTGTGCCCATGTCGGGCGTACACAAACGGTTCAGGTTGTTGTTCGCTTCGCGAAAACAACCTAACCTTATTCGTTGGATACCAACGTGCTGGTTCGATACGTTGCGCAAGATGATTCGGAACAATCGCCTAAAGCCACACGCCTGATTGAATCCTTGTCGGCGGATTCGCCTGGCTTCATCAGTATTGTTTCGGTGGTGGAATTGGTTTGGGTGCTGACACTGCAGAATCAGCGTAGAATTTTTCATTGGGCAATTTAAAAAACACATAAGCTATCCCATTCGTGTCTCCAATGTACGAACAAATTAAGTCTTAGATGCGCAGCTTTTATTTTAGCTTGACAGTAACAAAAAACGTTGCATTTGAAAAGCTGGTAATTAGCGTCATGACGCCCTCTCTTTTTTGATCATAATTATCTATCATGTCCCCTGTAACTTAGCGCCCACTGGACCGAGCAATGGGTGTGGTCCGTCCCACGAATCCCGCAGCCAATAGGATACAATGTCCGTTTCCCAACGACCGGACCCAATTTCACATGGAACACGCCTGCCTGCTTCGCGCAGCCACCTTGCTTGACGATCCACTTATGATGGAGTGGGCACTGCACTACTACGCCGACTTACCGTCCGGCTCGGAGCTTCGGGAAACCTTAGCGACGCGTTGGTTCCATGACCTCACGCTGCATCACTGGGTTGATGATGACCACGAGATGCTTGGCTTGATGATGCGTTGCCTGCCCGAAAAGTGCTTCAAAACCTTTTTACCTGGAATCGCCGCGCGTTGGAGTAATTCGCCTCCTTCGATGCTGGACCCTATAGCACGCATTCTGGTCGTTGCCGATCCAGTATTGGCCGCAGCAACCTTCATTCAGTCCCTGGAAAAAAACCCGCATTCGCTTGAACATGGCGTGGCGATGCTGAGTGTCCTCGATCGTTTGCCACCCGCGTCGGCGTTGTCTTTGTTCGAAAAGCTGCTGCCGCTGATTCACGGCGATGCAGGAGTCTCCCAGACGCTTCTGCAAACACCGGCTTTTGGCGTCGCCGTGCAACTAAACCAGACGGGTGAATTGCCGACGCTGCTTGACTACATCTTTATCGAAGACGGGGAAGAGGAAGGGGAAGCCATAGCCGAGCGAGTCGGTCATCGTTTATTCGCTCATGATAGCTATGTTAGGCACTTCTTTTTATGTCAATCGGGAGATCTGACAGCCTCGTTTAGCGGCCTTGCAGCCCTACTTCATAACGACGCCCCGATTGAGGAAATGGACGCCGCCTTGTCTGCCGAGGCGTCTGCGGGTCAGGCCATGAACCTGCTCGAAATCCACCACGGGCGCAGTGCGCAATCCACGTTGGCTTGGGATGTGATTCGAAAGAGCAAAACATTTCAGTCTGGTGCGCATCCACAAGCCTTTGCCGCCCTGGCTCTGGCGGGCGTTGCGGCGGCATTTGAGCGAAAAACAATGGATGTCATTGGGCAAAGTGTCGAAGACATACTTGGGCTGCTTTGCGTGGATATCAGCACCCATATTCACTACGAGACATTGCTCAGATGCTTGCGCGATAGGCCTCGCGCTGAGGTTATTGATGCAACACGCAAACACCTAGTAAGCGCCAGCAACGGCTATGGAGAAATTGTGCTCGCTAGGCTAATGGGAGATCTGGCCTGGGATGAGTTTGTCCCAACTTTGTTGATGTGCATTGCTGAAAATCCGGGTGATGTTACGTATGAAGCTGCCGAAAGCGCCCTCATCCGCATCGGTAAGCCCGCCCGTGATGCTGTGATCGTTCAGTGGGATGCGCTCGATGCTTCGCAGAAAATCAGTGGCAGTTTGGTGATTCAGGCTGTGGGCGGCGCAGCGGTTGCCGAGTTTATTATCAAACGCAGCGAGGAATTGCTACGAAGCAATGTCGAGTCATGGTGTCAATTCCTGCTGGCCGAGCCTGATATTCGTCTGATCGAACTAGTTCGCCCCGAACTGCGCCGCCGTCAGCATAACATCAATGAGACCTTCTATCGCCTATGCCGCTTGCTCGGTGTCGACAGTCCGGAGCTCGTTGACTTAAGAGCTAATCTCATTGCTGACATGAAAATAGATAATCAGCGATTAGCCAGTTTTTCTGACGGAGTATTGCCTGGCCCATCTTCCTCGGTAGATCTGTTACTACGCTGCACCTCCTGTGGCCATGTGAATTATTATCCAGTGAGAAAGGTCATCATTAGCTGCTCCGTGAGTGAGCATCCCCACCTGCTTGCCGATGAGTTCCCCTGTCTGTCCTGTGGTGAATTCGTCGATTTTAAGTTTGAAGCCGAAGCCAATTTCATCATGATGGGAGAAGTGTTGCGGGACCAATTGGCGAGTTCCGAGAGTAGTGGCTCACGCTCAATGATACTGGCAGCATTGAAGGTTGGGCTACCCGACGGCAGCGAGCAAGATGCACCGCAGGCCTATGCATTGTTACAGAAAAAAGTGGCTAGCCAGCCCGACGACTGGTTGTCTTGGTTTCGCCTGGCCAATATCAACACCGCCATCAATCGTCCCATTGCCGCTCTTGCCTGCCTAAAAAAGGCCTATGCCATTAACCCGCTGTCTTTTGACACCATTCTCAATCTGGCCACGACGCTGGCCGAAAATAATCAGGAAAGCGCTGCCCTGCAGCTCATGAACACCGCGCTGAAAAGCCGTTCCCAGTGGCAAACCCTGGGTTTTCAGGTGAACGATAAGGTGAGTTCCTTTGCCGCAATATTCAATCAACTTCGCGGCAGTACCGGAAGATTAGATATAGCAGCTTTGCATCCACAGTTCTTTAAGCCCGTCGTCAAGGCCGGACGCAATGACCCCTGCCCTTGCGGCAGCGGCAAGAAGTTCAAAAAATGTTGTATGCAGTAGAGTGGGGTCTGTATGTTTGGCGCCATTTCGCTCTCCTTGTGGGGCCGCAACTTAACCTTGGGAGCTAACCGGATAAGCACGGTTCCAACTTGCCGCGATCTGTTGCTGGCCAATAGGTGTTGGCGTGTACAATGAACCCGCTTTGACTCACGCAGCGATCCGAAACGCTCGTCCATTCTTGCGGTGGTGTTGAGGTCGGCCAAATCGAAAAATGTACGCGCGGCGAAGCCGCTCGTCCGCCCCATACTGACTGAAGGAATTGCGCGTTGGATACTTACGTTTATTGGTTTTTGGTGGCATTACTTCTTGTCATCTTAGAACTGGCGACCGGTACGTTCTATCTCTTAGTCGTGGCGGGCGCACTGGCCATTGGTGGCGTCGCTGCATTGTTGAGTCCTGCTTCGTCGCTCCCTTTTGTGCTCAGTGCGGCGGCCAGTATCTTTGGCACTCTCACTCTCTATATGAAACGGCGTCGCTTACGCGGCGCGATGACCGAATTAAACCTCGATATCGGGCAACCGGTGCATGAGGTGGTCTGGAAAGAGGATGGAACTGCCCGGGCCGTGTACCGAGGCACCGAATGGGACGCAGAAGCGGAGTCCTCGGGCACGCTGCACGCAGGCATTTTCTACATCAAGGCGATGCGCGGATCGATTCTAATTTTAACGCACGAAAAACCCACGCCTTAACTGCCAGGAACTCAAGAACATGGAAATCGCAATTTTCTTTTTGGTGTTAGGTGTTGTTTTTGTTATCAAGTCACTGAATGTGGTGCCCCAGCAACATGCCTGGGTCGTCGAACGCCTTGGGCGGTTTCACGCCGTACTAACCCCTGGCCTGAGTATCTTGGTTCCGTTCGTGGATCGGGTTGCGTATCGTCACATGCTCAAAGAAGTGCCGCTTGATGTCCCAAGTCAGATTTGTATCACCAAGGACAATACGCAGCTGCAAGTGGACGGCGTTCTTTATTTCCAGGTGACCGATCCGCGCTTAGCCTCTTACGGTACCAGTAATTACATCGTGGCCATTACCCAACTGGCGCAAACCACGTTGCGGTCAGCCATCGGCAAGATGGAATTGGATAAAACCTTTGAGGAGCGGGCGCACATCAATACCGCTGTCGTGGCTGCACTAGACGAGGCTGCGTCGAGTTGGGGCGTAAAAGTGCTACGTTATGAGATTAAAGACCTGACCCCGCCGAAAGAAATTCTGCACGCGATGCAGGCGCAGATCACCGCCGAACGCGAAAAACGCGCGCTCATTGCAGCATCGGAGGGCCGCAAGCAAGAGCAAATCAATATTGCCGCCGGCGAGCGCGAAGCGTCAATTCAGCGCTCCGAAGGGGAAAAGCAGGCTGCTATTAATAATGCACAGGGCGAAGCGGAAGCCATTAAAACCGTGGCAGATGCCACCGCCCAGGCCATTCGCAAAGTTGCCGAGGCTATTGAGGCCCCGGGCGGGATGAATGCGGTGAACCTCAAGGTCGCGGAGCAGTACGTCG
>JANOTC010000638.1:0-4894 GCA_031416175.1 Gammaproteobacteria bacterium | reverse complement strand
GCGTAATGCTGACACGGACTTCTAACGGCGGTCAAGCGGACACGCCTATCGGCACGCCGCTTACCTGTGCGTTGAACTAGCCCGGCTGGCGCCGAGGGATGCCGAGCTGAGGTAGTAGTTGTATTAACGTTCAGTGCTGTACACTACGCGCATGTCGAGCACAGTACAATCCATCTTTCGCCAACATTTCACTGACTACGCCTCAACCCGTAGTCTGCCCGGCCATCAATACAAAGCCGCCAACGCCATTATCGCCTGCCGCACAACCCAACTGGGTGGCCACATCCAAACGTGCGAAAACGGCCATGTCGAATGGGCAGACAGTGGCTGCGTAAAATACGGTGTAGCTGAGCAATGCGGTCGAACCGATCCATCGGCGTTTCCTTGTGGTTTGTGGGTCGCCGACGGGTTTTCCAAAAAGTGGTACAGATACTATGAGAACACGTGCACCTTTGTCAAAACCGGCTAAATCATCGACCCAACTAGCGCCGAAAAATGTAGAATCACCCCATGAACATCCTATTCCTATGCACCGGCAATTCCTGTCGCTCGATTCTCGGCGAAGCGACGTTTAATCATCTCGCGCCTTCCGGGTGGCATGCCATGAGTGCAGGCAGCAAGCCCACCGGACAGGTGCACCCGCGTTCTCTGGCGCTATTAGAACGCGAAGGCATTTCAACGGCGGGTTACTACAGCAAGTCCTGGGACGCGCTGCCAGCAACGCCCGATATCGTGATTACGGTGTGCGCGAGCGCAGCGGGCGAAACGTGCCCCGCGTATCTGGGACCGGTGTTACGCACGCATTGGGGTGTGGATGATCCCGCGCATGCAAGTGGAACAGACGCGGAAATAGATGCGGCGTTTATGTTGGCTTATTCTGTTTTGCGGCGTCGCATCGAAGCATTTTTTGCCTTGCCTTTATCTTCGTTACAGCATGACAAAGTCGCACTGAAATCAGCCATGGACAAAATTGGCGCGCAAATTACGGAGCACACAGAGTGTCAATCTCGTGGTTAATATTGTTAGGAGTAGTTGCCTTGGCGCTGTATGCCGCCATGAGCATTCGCAACCGTTACTACGCTGCGATGAACGTGCTAATGGCGAGATATACGTTTGATCGGCTGAACCGACCGGAGCAAGAGGCCATAAAAGAGGAAGCGCGCTCTATCGTCGCCGCGCGCGGCTTGAAAATCTCAGGCTATGTGCACGATATCGAGCGTTTTGGCTGGTACGCACTCGCCATGAATGCGCTGAAAGTAAAATCGAAACTTCCGGAAAATCCGGCTTGGTATGCTGTGCACAATCCGACCAAGGCACTAAAAAAAGACGACCGCTTTCTGCGCATTGCCAAGTTAATGGTGAAGCAAAATTACGGCGTGGAAATTGACGTCACTTGAGAAATGGGAAACCGTATTTCCATTTCCAAGAGTAATTGATGAATTTCCTTAACACGCCATGCGTCCACCGCTAGCCGCGCGCTCACCCTTCGCTGGCTTATTTCGAACATTATGGCATTATTAGGCAAGACTACACCTAACGCGTAACGCGTGTTTCCGTTCGTGCGAACGCCAACACCTAAGGTGTGGTACCACGCGTCCGAAACATGTCGGCTTTCGGTGAAAAAATAGTGATTCTCGACCAAAAATCGGTTCTCAATGGTGACTCGTGGTTCCAAGGTTTGTTCAAAGCGCTCAGTGGTCTCGATGCCACTGACGGCAGGTGAATATTTCGCATAACCATTGGCATCATATTGCTTAGTTCGTGAATCCGCCGTCGCTTGGGTATGTGGCGCATTTTGCCAATAAACACGCGCCAAGCCGTCACTCACTGCAAACTTAAGCGAGTAAGACGCAGTCGGCTGCCACGTGCTTTCCACGCCCAGCGCGTAGCCTAGCCCCTGCGGTTGCGCGACAGCGCGATCAAACAGAAAGTCCTCCGAATAAAAATAGTCTACATCGAAGCGAAAATCATAGTCGTTCTTGGCTATCGGCGAACCCGTGCCCACCAAACGGCCTGAGGTAAAATAATATCCGTACAACGCTGTTCCGATCAAGCGCACGGTTAAGTTAGACGGCAACACGAAGTCGTACGCGCCTTTTAGGCCCCAAGCACGCAAATGGTTAACACGCATTTGTAAGTCATACGTCGTTCCCGGCATCAATTCAGCGTGATTCTTGATGGTATGCAACGCGACAATCATGTCGTTTGTGTAATGCGTGGTGAGATCAAAACGATGTTGTAACGACAGCGACCCCTTGGCAAAGCGATGTCCAAACTCTGTGTTATTAAAAGTGAGCGTATGTTGCCCCGTTGAATAGGGAACTTGCCATTTATCAGCTCATCTACCGGCACCCAAAACGCACCGCTTTTGAACCGAGCCAGATTGGCGGCGACCCAATGGGGAATGGAAGGAAATGAGCTGTCGTAAGGCCTTGCTAGTGAACAAGATGGGGGGGGTTACCGGCTCGCGCACAGCTCCCACTTTAAAGCGGCCAAAAATGTCCATAAAATTCTCGTGCGCGATAGCAAGCTAGTGATATTATAGCAATAGTTTAACTTTTACTTGCGGACTTGGAAGCGGCCATGATGGCGGACATTTTATCCATCCCTGATCGGAAAGAGCCAACATCACTGATCGATCCTACGCGAATTTCGGAAGGCTCACATCATCGGGTCCACCTCACTGAGCTAGCCTTGGAACTTGCTGCGCTATCTGCAGGTTTACGTCGAAGCGTTCCTCAAGGCGTACTTGTCGCGTTGTCCAATTTGGTCCGATCAATGAATTGTTATTACAGCAACTTGATCGAAGGTCACGACACCCATCCAATCGATATTGAACGCGCGCTAAGAAATGACTACAGCACTAACAGCGAAAAGCGAAGTCTTCAGCTTGAAGCGCGTGCACATATTACCGTCCAACAATGGATAGACAATGGAGGACTGCAAAGTCGCGCCACTAGCGAATTCGGCGTTTACGAAATTCACCGCCGATTCTGCGAATTATTGCCGGACGATCTGCTTTGGATTATCGATCTCGACAGCAAAGCGCGCTTGAGAATTGTACCCGGCCAAGCGCGCCAACGTGACGTGCGCGTGGGACGACACATTCCCGTCAGCCCGGGTGCAGTGCCACGCATGATGGCGCATTTCGAACGCGCCTATTCTGAGCTAGGCAAAGCGGAAACACTTCTCGCGGCGGCGGCTGCCCATCACCGCCTGCTCTGGATTCACCCTTTTCTCGATGGCAACGGGCGTGTCGCGCGATTGATGTCATACGCGATGCTGCAGGGATCCCTCGACACAGGCGGCATTTGGTCGGTCGCGAGAGGGCTTGCACGCAATGTAAAATCCTACAAAGAGCACCTTTCACAATGTGATCTTGCGCGTCGCAACGACTTAGATGGCCGCGGCAATCTGAGCGAGGAGGAATTAGCATCATTTACACGCTTTTTTCTCAACACGTGTCTCGACCAAGTCAAATTCATGGATTCGTTGATTCAGCCCGAGCGTTTACGTGCACGCATGTTAATGTGGGCGGAGGAAGAAACCCGCATCGGTACATTACCCGCTAGGGCGGGGCAAATATTGGAAGCAATACTCTATAGAGGCGAATTAGCGCGCGGTGATGTTGCCACCCTGCTTGGCATTAGCGACCGCCAGGCTCGGAGAATCGTCGCGGGACTGAGCGAATGCGGAGCCATTGAATCATCCAGCAGTCGCGCGCCACTACGTTTAGCGTTTCCAGCGCGCCTCGCAGGCCGTTGGTTGCCGGGATTGTTTCCAGAGCAAGATATGTGAGTCGAGACCCCTAATTCTTGGCGCGGGTAGCCACGATGAACGAATCCGAATCGTTTTTTCACACCGCCGCGAACGAAATGGCGGCCAACACGTTTTCTCGCGTCAGGTGAGGATAAGATGACAGAATGTCTTCCATTGACCATCCGTCCGCCAGTCGGTCAAGCAGCAGCTCAACGGAAATGCGCGTGCCTTTGATAACCGGTTTGCCGACTAATACGTTCGAGTCAACTTCGATGTGGTTTTTCCAGTCCATATTGAGACCTTTAAACTGTTCGACATTGTCACAGCTTAACATTAGGTACGTGGAAAGTTTACACCATTGGGAAAGTCGTGCCCATTGATCGTCACGATGTAACCACTGAATGCGCGCGGAACACTATAGGGCCTACGCGTGTGGGGAACGGCCGCATCGTCTTTATTTTCGCTCATTGGCGATTGGTTCATCCCCACGCGTGTGGGCCTATGCCAACCGAAAAACGGCAATTAATTGAAGGCGTTGAGTGATAGGCAGCGGGCTATTACGGCACCTTAGTGGTACTCAGATTTGAACCGTGCCGATTTTTGGAAAAAGGCGGTTTGTATTTCCTATCCTCTTTCTTGCCTTTGTGAAAGATGGAAGTTAACCTTAGCTAAGCGCCATTTAGAGGAACTACGCGTATGTCAATCGCTGAGCGAATTTATGAAATTGCCAAACCGTTGCCGGACGCTTTGGCGCTGGAAGCGCTTCATTTCCTTGAATACCTGAGCAGCAAAAATGCAGAACGCACAGAGCTGTCCGACCTGACACGCGCGCAAGAAATTGTAATGAAACACGTTTGGGATAATCAGGACGACGAGGTTTGGAATGACGTTAAATCGCTCTGACATCGTCCAAATTCCTTTCCCCTTTTCGGACCTGACTCACCAAAAGCGTCGCCCGGTACTGCTGCTCACAGTTCCAGATGCGTTTGGTGATTTCCTCGCTGCGGCAGTCACATCTCAGGCTGGACATGACGATGCTATTTCGTTGGAGGACAATGACATTTTTGAAGGCCGAATGCCGAGAACAAGTTGGGTACGGGCCACGAAGCTGTTTTCTCTGAATCGCGATGCTGTC
>JANOTC010000637.1:0-8361 GCA_031416175.1 Gammaproteobacteria bacterium | reverse complement strand
TCTTTATCTGGGCTAATTTCTGAAGCGCCATTGGAGAAACGAATCCATGCCGCGTAACGCTTTCCGGGAATAAATATACCCTGACGCAATTCACTGGGTAAATCAGCCCGAACGTCAAACGTGGCCCGAACGCATCCATGCTGCTTGGCGTGCGCGTCCCTCATCGCTGGCCGTCGGCCCTCAGAGTAACGGCGGATGATGTAGTCGGTGGTAGTTTCCGCCATGGCCTGATTCGTGGCAGCCTCATCCGGCTCTGCTCGCTCCCCGAGCTCGGTGTCAATTTCGAAATCTGTTTGGCTCGCCGAACTGCTTGGAGTGGCGAACGATTGCTTCACAGGACTGGTGCAACCCAACAGGAAATACAGGCTGACGGAAATAAAAACACATCGCCGATTCATCGAACCACATTCCTTTGGGTAGAGGGTTTTCAATGGTAGTCGCGCCCAACAATAAACTCAGTGCGTTTGCGAACGGACTGAATTTAATAGTTACAAGACAATGCAAAATCAAATCGTTAACGATGGTTTATTCAATTCGCCGTACCAATTGACTTGCCACAATACGAACCGACCCGGATCTCGCCGAGGTTCATGTCCTGTACAAATTATTGCGAGTGACTATGCAACACCAAACACGTATTAGTCACCCTAAAGAGCATTTTTTATCCACGAATGTGGAGGGATTCGACACCCTTTGCGAACTCGCATTGGATCTTCGTTCGTCTTGGAACCATGCCACTGACCAAGTGTGGCGACGCCTTGATCCGGCATTATGGGCGTTGACACACAATCCCTGGGTGGTCTTGCAGACTGTCTCGCGCGATAAGCTCGTGCACGTTTTAGCCGATCCCGTTTTCCGCAAGAACATTGACGACTTGGTACACGTTAGACGCGACGCCGCCGAGGCGCCCGCCTGGTTTCAACAAGCCCACCCGGACTCGCCACTCACTTGCGTGGCCTATTTCAGTATGGAATTCATGTTGAGCGAAGCCTTACCCATTTATTCGGGCGGGTTGGGCAACGTGGCGGGCGACCAACTCAAAGCCGCTAGTGATTTAGGCGTGCCCGTCATCGGGGTGGGGCTGCTCTACCAGCAAGGCTATTTTCGCCAAGTAATCGACACGAACGGTGCGCAGCAAGCCCTTTTCCCTTACAACGATCCCGGACAATTACCGATTACGCCGCTACGTCATGCCAACGGCGAATGGCTGCGCTTGAAAATCGCTTTGCCAGGGCACTCGGTATGGCTGCGTGCCTGGCAGGTACAGGTGGGGCGCGTGAGTCTCTACTTGCTCGACAGCAATGATGCCGCGAATTATCCGGCGCATCGCGGCATCACCAGCGAGCTCTACGGTGGCGGACCCGAATTGCGCCTAAAACAGGAAATTCTGCTCGGAATTGGCGGCTGGCGGTTGTTGGCGGCACTCGGCCTCAAGCCCGAAGTTTGTCATTTAAATGAGGGCCATGCGGCCTTCGCAGCACTGGAACGTGCGCGAAGTTTCATGGAGGAAACCGGCCAAACCTTCGAGGAGGCGCTGACCACTACACGCGCAGGCAATCTTTTTACCACGCACACGGCCGTCGTCGCTGGATTTGATCGCTTCGCTCCGGCACTGATTGAGCAATACCTCGGCGGTTATGCCACGCAAGGGCTCGGCATTACACTCCACGATTTAATGGCATTGGGCCGCCAAAACCCGAACGACGCTTCAGAACCGTTCAATATGGCCTATCTGGCGATTCGCGGCAGTGGGGCCGTCAATGGCGTGAGTCGCTTGCATGGCGAAGTGAGCCGCCATCTTTTCGAGCCGCTCTTTGCGCATTGGCCAACGGATGAAGTGCCCGTTGGACACGTGACTAACGGCGTTCACGTTCCTACTTGGGATTCGGCCGCAGCCGATGACCTTTGGACAGAGTTTTGCGGTAAAGACCGCTGGCTGGGGACGGCCGAGAACCTAGAGCAGGGCATTCGCAAAGTCACCAACGCGAGACTTTGGCAATTCCGGACGGAGGCCAGTAAATTGCTGGTTGAATTCACGCGCGAACGTCTGTCGCGGCAATTGGCCATCTCAGGTGCGCCGCCCGAGACAGTTGACAATACAAAGAACCTGTTCGACAGCAATACTTTACTGCTGGGCTTTGCTCGCCGGTTCGCCAGTTACAAAAGGCCGAATTTGCTCCTGCACGACCCAGAGCGTTTGCTGCGTTTGCTAACCAATCCGCAACGACCAGTTCAGCTTATCTTGGCGGGCAAAGCCCATCCGGCCGACTTGCCAGGTCAGGCCTTGATTCGGGAATGGACCCACTTCATTCGACGTCCCGAAGTACAACCGCACGTCATCTTCCTCAGCGACTATGACATGGACTTAACCGAGCAACTGGTGCAGGGCGTGGACGTTTGGCTCAATACGCCGCGGCGTCCCTGGGAAGCCTGCGGAACGAGCGGCATGAAGGTGTTGGTCAATGGCGGCATTAATCTGTCTGAACTCGATGGTTGGTGGGCCGAAGCCTATACCCCTGAAGTAGGCTGGGCACTTGGGGACGGGCAGGAACATGGCGATGATCCCGCGTGGGACGCGCGCGATGCGCAAAGGCTCTACGATTTACTGGAACATGAAGTGATTCCCGAGTTTTATACGCGCGACGAACAAGGCCTACCCGTTGCGTGGATCAACCGAATGCGGGAAAGCATGGCGCAATTGACACCGCAATTTTCCACTAACCGCGCCGTGAGCCAATACACCCTCCAGCACTACCTCCCGGCCGCCACCGCCTACCTCGCGCGCGCGGCCAACAAAGGCTCAATAGGTGTTAGCATCACTAAATGGCAATTGGAGCTGGGGCAAAAATGGAAGGGGTTACGTTTCGGCGAAGTGACATGGGAAACTCGTGGAGACAAACATGTATTCGAAGCACCTGTGTATCTCGACGATCTCAATGCTGAAGCTGTGAAGATCGAGCTTTACGCCAATAGCGTCAACGGCGCGGCCGCAGAACGAATAGCGATGTCGCGCGTGCGGCAACTCATCGGCGCAACAAACAGCTATGCCTACCGTGCTGAAGTGCCTGCAGCCCGTCCCGCAACGGATTACACCGCGCGAATTGTCCCCTACTTCGATGGTGTAGCGGTCCCACTCGAAACAGCGCGAATTTTGTGGCAGAGATGAATCCCTCCAAAGGTTCCCCATAATTGCGCGTTAGTCGTCCAGATCCGTCGCGGATGATTGTCGATAGCGAGATTTTTGCCCAATGGCGTGTGAGTGGGATATTCGTATTTCCCGTTCCAGATTCAATAGGTTGGTATTGAAAAAATACCCTATTGTGGTCTATAATTGGCGCCGAAAAAAGGCCCGGTACACGTAATTAAGAACAACTGCCCGCAGTATGTCGTGCTCACCGAAGAGAACTACCAGACGTTGCTCGATGCGCAACAGGATGCCTATGTCGCGCGTTTGAAAGCCGCGGTCGACGATGTGAAAGCCGGGCGGGTTAAGCGTTTTTCGACGGTGGATGATTTGCTCGCCGAGCTTGGCGCTGACAAACCGGAATGAGCTATACACTGGTTACGCCGGATGCATTCCTTCGTCAGGCGCGCAAATTCCTGCTTAAACACCCGGATCTCAAGCCGAAATTCAAACAGGTCTTTGATCAGTTACAAAGCGATCCCTTCGCCCCCAGTTTGCGCCTGCACGCCTAGAGTGGCCAGCTTTCAGGATTGCATGCAGTGAGCTTGACCTATAGTTATAGTCTCACGTTGACTTTGCAGGTCACGGAGAAGGAAATCGTTTTACTTGACATTGGGAGCCATGATGAGGTGTATCGCTAGCTATGTCTCAGGCGTCGCGGCAAAGGATAGGAAATAAAGGATAGAAAATATAAAAAGGCGGTACGGATCGAAAGACCGGAATACCATCGACCAGGTGGTAGACACCGTCGAGAAAAAGGCAGTGTAAATGGATGTTGAGATTGCCGGCCGAGCCAAAACGTTGGATCAAGGTGACCGCGCCTGTGTGCGCATCCTTCACCTTAAGCCCGGCCTGCTTGATGAGGAAGGCGGATATCACGCGATGGAAGACGCTCAATACCGGCGCCTGATCGGCGAGCGCGATGGCCAACTCGGGGCCGAGAGCGCGACAGCGCACTCTATGGATGCATAACTGCAGGCCATCTGAGCCGAATCGGTTTGGCGAAATCCTTGCCCGAAGACTCATTAGATCTGAAGCGGCGTTATAACACCGTTTGACATCTGCATCAATTCGGGTATAGTTACAACATTGTTGAACACCCAAGGAGCATGAGCATGGAGCTCTCTATTCGTAAATTAGGCAACAGCGCTGGAATTATCCTTCCTGCGGCAATGCTGCGCGCCTTGAATCTTTCGGTTGGCAGCTCCGTTAAAGCGGAAGAGGTAGAAGGAGCCTTGATTTTGACTCCATCCATTAAAAAACGGTACTCGCTGGGTGATTTGTTGGCGCAGTGCGACCCCAACGCGCCACTGTCTAGTGAGATGAAAGCATGGGATCAAATAACGCCAGTCGGCAAGGAAATCACTTGAGTACGCTTTTTGATCGGGGCGATATTGTTCGAGTTAATTTGAACCCGACAGTCGGCAAAGAACAGCAGGGCAATGCGCGCCCCGCACTTGTGATATCACATAAAGCATTCAACGCCCTTGGCGTTACAATGATTATCCCCGTTACTCAGGGCGGCGATTTTGCCCGCTATGCTGGGTTCGCTGTAACACTAATGGGTTCGGGGGCTGAAACGCAAGGCGTTCTGATTGCAAACATGATGCGCTCCGTTGACCTTCAGGCGCGCAAAGCAACGTTGATCGAAAAAGTAGACCCAGCAATTGTTGATGAAGTGGTGGCCAAGTTGCTGCCAATTATTGAGCGCTCATAACTCAAGTGTTGACCAACTGCCTTGAGGCTTATCTACACTGTGGCCATCTCGTAATTCCAACCAATCACACGCTTGATTTCTTTTTTGAGTATCAAGTCTAGCCAAATGCGCGTGGCGCGGCCATTGCCCTCGCGGAAAGGGTGGGCGATGTTCATTTCTACATATTTTTCAATAATTTCCTCAAAAGTGCCTTGCGGCATAGCGCTCAGGGTGAATTGCACAGGGATGTGCAATTCAGTTTTGATCGAACAGGGAATAGCGCGTAGCGCGTGCTTATGAGTGAGTCAAAACGGCCCTGAAAGGCGCTCGTGATGTGAGGGAACTCCGAAGGGGTAAACGGCGTGGGTGTGTTTCTTTGGTTACTCTTCTTTGCACAAGAAAAGAAAGTAACTCGCCCAGCGAGGGCGAAAAAGAGATTATCAGGGCCAGGTAAAAAAACCAGTAAACAATACAAGCTATCTGCATTCCCACGCAGTGATTGAGCCGCGTGGGCAATGCCCACCCTACGACTGCATTCCCATGCAGAGCGTGGGAACGAGAACATCAACAAACAAAGTATGCGTCCGATTACGCTACACTAATCGAACCTGCGTTCGCCGCCATTAACCGATCGTGTTATTACTCGCATCTGCGCACTGGAGAGTAATGTGTTGGTGTTGGCGTTCGCGCACGGCCACATACTCCGCAACCTCATCGCACGCTGGGTCGCACTGTCTGCGCTCGAAGCGCGTCGCCTGCATCTTGCGACAGCTTCCGTGAGTATTCTGGGATACGACCATGACTTGGATGAACCCATTATCCGGTTGCTCAACGACGCGTGACGCGATTCAAGCTATCAGATCGGTAATAACAGATTTGAAGTATTGATTACCCGTGTGTTCGCTGGTGCACGGAACAAATTGTACTTTCACTGTACACGTAGCTAGCTGAATTCTGGCGCCACTTCGAATGGGTCAACAACAAAGCAGGAGAGCATCATGACGATAGCGAAAGTTTCAAAAGGATATTGACGTTTTCCCAACGCATTCCCACGACAATGGAGTACTCCCAATGAAACCAATCCATTCAAACTCCTGCGCAACAGTCATTCCAACCTTTCGCTACCGCGACGGGCAAGCCGCCATCGACTGGCTGTGTAAAGCGTTCGGGTTTAAGCAGCAGCTTGTGGTGCCCGACAAGAGCGGTGCCATCGCGCACGCCCAGCTTGTCTATGGCAACGGAATGATCATGTTGGGTTCAGCGACCAACAACGACTTTCACAAACTCGTGAAATCTCCTGCCGAGAGTGGCGGCATCGGCTCGCAGAGCGCGTACATTGTAGTTACCGACGTGGACGGCCACTACAAAACGGCCATTGCGGCGGGCGCAGAGATTGTCATTGAAATCAAAAACGAGGATCACGGTGGGCGTGCGTATGCCTGCCGAGACCCGGAAGGCCATATTTGGAATTTCGGTAGCTATGACCCCTGGTCCACATGAAATGGCGCTCCAGCAGATAACCAAAACCCTGCGTCTTATTCAATCTCCATCCATGATGGACTCTCGGCCAATGCCCTGGCCCAACGTGGTTAGACCCAAGGTTGCGGTGTGGTTGACGATGTTCTCTCGCTCAGCATTACTCACTAGTATCCTGATGTTGGGAACCGCAAGCAATGCGCAGGCGGCTGGCCCGGCCGGTTCAACGCTCGACCTTGCCGCCGTAGATCGTTTTATCATTGCCCAGATGAAGGATCAGCGTATCCCTGGGCTGGCGCTCGCGATTACGCACGGTGATCAGGTGGTCTATGTGCGCGGCTACGGAACTGCGCGCGTGGGTGAACCCGTCACAGAGAAAACACAGTTTCGGATCGCCTCATTGAGCAAGTCATTCACCGCCTTAGCGGTGCTTCAACTTGTCGAAGCTGGACAGCTTAATCTGGACACAGCGGTATCGCATTATCTACCCGACTTTACATTCGCTACTCCTGCGGTCGCCAGGGATATCACGGTGCGCCAACTGCTGAATCACACCAGCGGGCTTGCCGACACGGGCTTTGTTGATGGTCTTATGCGCCAACAACAAACACTCGCTGATCGGATTGCCAGCCTTCGTGCTGCGCGACCCGTTGATCCGCCGGGGGTGGCGTTTCATTATTTTGATCCCAACTACCAAGTGCTCGCACGGCTGGTTGAGGTGGTGAGTGGGCAAAGGTTCGATGCTTACTTGCAGACTCATATCTTTATGCCGCTCGCGATGCGTGATAGCACGAGCGCACTGACATCGGACCTATCAGAGCAACGCGCAAATCATCTCGCCCAAGGGCATATTGTTGTCTATGGCACGCCGCTGGCTGTGCCCGAGCTGTCCGGATTTCTAGGTGGTAGTGGTGGCGTTGTTTCAACCGCGGCAGACATGGCCCACTACCTCATTGCGCAAAGTAACGGTGGACGGTACGCCGACCACAGCGTACTTTCAGCCCAGAATATCGCACTGATGCAGACCCCCTCCATGGGTATTGCGAGCCGCTACGCTATGGGGTGGGTCGCTGCCAATGTACATGGCACACGCACCATCGAGCACAACGGCATACTCTCAACGTTCTACGCCGAGGCCGTGCTGCTGCCGAAAAGTGGGTACGGTTTCGTACTGCTTTACAACGAGTATGCGTTTACATCATCCACATTCGCCTTCCCGGTCTTGAAAAATGGGCTGGTGGCGCTTCTCAATGGTCAGAAGCCCACTAGCGATGGGCTAAGCGTGCCTACGCTGGGGCTCATTCTTGGCGCATTTTCTGTACTTGGTATCGGATTGGCGATTAGAAGTCTGTTTTGGCTACCACGATGGGCAGCGCGCGCCAGTAGTGCACCTCGCTGGCAGTTGGTGCTGGGTTTGATCTGGGTGTTCGCTCCAGCCATCCTGTTACTGGCGTTACCCCAACTACTCGCACAGTTGACGGGGCGCTTCTTCGGCTACGTAATGTTAGCCCGAGCTATGCCTGAAGTGATTATTTTTCTTGGCGTCTGCGGTGGTCTCGGTGGGCTAAATGGAGTAGCTCGTCTCGTCATCTTAGTTCGGCACGCACAACGAAGGCCAGTACGCTAGCCTTCTTGCTATTGGAACATCGGTCGCATGCCTTGGGATGGCTGTCATTCATGCTATGCGCGTTTTTTTCGTTGCAAAACATCTTGCTTGAGCGTTTTTATCCCGGGGATTCCCAATGAATAAAATTGTTAGCATGTCATCGCTTTTGTCGCTGATTGTACTTCTGACCGCTTGCCCCCAGTCCGGAAGTGATAACCAGGAACGCACAAACAGCATGAGTTCGCCTGCTGTCTCTCTTGCTCCGAAGGTGATGTCGAAGGAGGGCTTCGTTTATACCGCCAATGAGAAGGCCAATACCATCAGTGTGATTGATGTTGGCACCGGACAGGTTAAAAATATTGCCACGCGTATCACGCCACACAATGTCCAAATCTCGCG
>JANOTC010000636.1:0-2776 GCA_031416175.1 Gammaproteobacteria bacterium | reverse complement strand
GTGCGCGATGTGGTGCAAGCGCGACACATGTTGCGACTTCGCGGAAACGTTGGCATTGGTCACGTACGCTATCCTACTGCAGGCACGTTTTCTTCGTCAGAAGCGCAACCGTTTTACGTCAATTCCCCATTTGGGATCGCGCTCGCGCATAACGGTAATTTGACCAACGCGGAAGAGCTCAAGCGCGAAGTATTCAAAGACGATTTGCGACATATCAATACGGATTCTGATTCCGAAATTCTGTTGAACGTGTTTGCCCATGAGCTGCAAGCTCAAGGCAAAATTAAAATCACCGAAAATGAAATATTTACTGCTGTGGCGGGCGTGCATCGCCGCTGCAAGGGCGCCTATGCGGTCGTCTCGCTTATTACGGGTTACGGCATCGTTGCGTTTCGCGATCCGTTCGCCATTCGGCCCATTTGCTATGGCAAGCGCGAAACTCCGGAAGGCACGGAATACATGGTGGCCTCGGAAAGCGTGGCAATGGTGGCGCTTGGCTTTGAATTGATTCGCGACTTGGAACCGGGTGAGGCAATTTTCCTCTCTTTGGATGGCGCAATGTACACCCGCCAATGCGCTGAAAAGCGCGTGTACTCTCCGTGCATTTTTGAGCATGTGTATTTCGCGCGTCCTGATTCCATTATGGACGGTGTGTCGGTGTACAAGGCCAGGCTTCGCATGGGCGAGTATTTGGCGCGTAAAATTCAACGCGAATTTACGGGTCACGACATTGATGTCATTATTCCGATTCCTGACACCAGTCGCACGAGCGCATTGCAATTGGCCTACACGCTGGGCGTGAAGTATCGCGAGGGCTTCATTAAGAATCGCTACATCGGCAGAACCTTTATTATGCCGGGCCAGAAAGAGCGTAAGAAATCGGTTCGTCAGAAATTGAATCCCATCGACCTCGAATTTCGCGGCAAGAATGTGATGCTGGTTGACGATTCGATCGTACGCGGTACGACCTCGAAACAGATCGTGCAAATGGCGCGCGAGGCGGGCGCAAATAAGGTGTTCTTCGCCTCTGCGGCGCCACCTGTTCGCTTTCCTAACGTATACGGGATCGACATGCCGACGCGCAACGAGTTAATCGGACACGGGCGTGATGAAAAACAAATTGCGGACGCGATTGGCGCGGACGGTCTGATCTATCAGGATTTGGAAGATTTAGAGCGCGCCGCGCGTTGGGGCAGTAGCCGCATGGAGCGCTTTGACAATTCGTGTTTCAGCGGTGAGTACATCACGGGCGATATCACGCCCGCGTATTTGGATGCGCTGGAGCGACAACGTTCTGATGCTGAACAGGAAAAGCTGCGGCAAACCACAGCGAGCGATGTGGCAGGCTTGTACAATAACCAGTAATCAATATTGCGTAATACGTCATGGCGGCGTGGGGACTTAAGTGTGTCCCCTATTCTGTCGATGAAGAGCTGATGTAGTTTTCCATCGCCAGGTGCGCCTATGTTACTCACTGATCAAAAAACCCTGTCGCAATCCAAGGCCGTACAAATTCTGGCTAAACTGACCATTTTCAATGGTCTGGTGGAAGACGAGTATTTTAAGGTGCTCAAAGCGTGCAATAGCAAGGGTGTGGCGAACGGAGAAGTCATTTTCAAGCAAGGTGACGATGCCTCCAGTTTGTTTATTTTGTTATCCGGCGAAGTGGACATCAATGTCGCTGGCAAAGGAACGATCCACGTGATGAAAGCAGGTGAGATAATGGGCGAAATTGGATTAGTTTGTAAAACTACACGCTCGGCTACTGCCGTTTCGCGACATGATGTGGTGGTCCTTGAATTACTCTCTAACATTCTACATGACGTGATGAAAAAAAGTCCGAATATAGGTTATGTCATTATGCGTAATATCGCCAGCACCTTGGGTAGTCGCGTTTTAAGCGGAAATCAAAAGTGAGTTTAGATTTTCTTCAGTAAGTGCGCCGCACTCATCCACATTAACCCGGCGATAGCGCCATACAAATGCGCGTCGACTAGTACGGGCCCACCAGCCGCTGATTCTGATCCTGGCATAGGCCCCATGCTTTGTTCCCAGGCCAGTTTCATTGTGATAAAGCTTAAGAACAAGATCGCTTCTTTTTTCCGACTCGCTAAATCTGCAATTCCCCCCGCGATAAATAATCCGTGCAATACGCCGGAAATTCCGACGTACCATTTCACCTCTGGGTTGAAGACGTACAGGCTGACGCCGATCAGAAACGCAGAAAAAAGGGTGATCAAAAGCCATTGCCGAATGGACAGGAGTGAGCCAAAAAATAAGAAAACCAATGCCAATCCAGCCAGATTCAAAAATAAATGTGACCAACCTAGGTGCGTTAAATGGCCACTGACCAATCGCCAAATTTCGCCGCTCACGATGGCGTCGCGATCATAGCGCAAGGGCACTTGGAGGGCGTCACCGGCCGCTGCAATAATCAAACTGGCTAAGGCAAGTAGCGTGGGGACGAGGAAGTTGCCCTTTTTAAACGTGGCGATCAGCGTCATGGACGTGCGGATTCTAAGAAGTAGACCTGGCTGTCAATGTGCCCGTTTGGGTGGAGTGTGAGGCGCCGATAAGCGGGGGGGCGGACGTCGCAGGCCATCGCGTCTGAGCTCGGCGTGAATTGCATGCACGTTGACGGTGTGCCCATCACCCGGATGTGTCCAACATGCGATTCGAATTCTTGGTGCACATGGCCAAATATGATGCCTTTTACCTGCGGGTTGGCGCCGACAATGTCGAAGAAGTCGGCACTGTTGTCGAGCTTGATCGCGTC
>JANOTC010000635.1:0-4857 GCA_031416175.1 Gammaproteobacteria bacterium | reverse complement strand
GTCAAAAGTTGTCACTTAACCCGTCATTTTGTCTACGACATGCAAAGGGTTCGTCTGGCTCATAATGTGACAGAAATTCCCGTTGGATGCCCGTGTTGGCAAACGTTACGCGCAAGCGCTCCAGCGATTCGGGATCATGTCGTCCATAGGATGCGAGCGCGTTGACGAGGTTGAATTAGGGTCATTTTCGACGTGTCCAGGAAACCACCGTTTGCAGGACACTTTTGGTGGAACCGCTCATTTTCAGAGCACGGTTCAAAAACGGTGTGTTTTGGATACCAGTAGACGAGCCTATGCCAACCGAAAAACGGCAATTAATTGAAGGCATTGAGTGATGGGCAGCGGGCTATGACGGTACTTTAGTGGCACCCTGATTTGAACCGTGCCAGAAATCAGGACGCTCAGGTTAATTTGACGTTTTCGGGGGATGGGCAAAAATAGCCAACAAAAACTTGTGTCATTCGATCAATCCTAGTTTCACCATCCAACTTGCCAGCGCACGCTCGCTCTCATTGCCAGCGACGTACATAGCATGCAGCTTGACGTGCGACTCAGGTCGGTGCTGGTTGATTTTGAGCTTGCATTCCAACTGATGAATCGCGAGTTCAAAACCCACAATACCCGCCAGCATCTTGTGTTGGTACTCCGTGCCGAGTCCCATCCATTGCTTGGCATACGCGGGCTCATGGTCGCCAATGAGTTTTTTGAGCAGTCGATCTTTAGCCAGCGTATCCTCAATCAACGTCGCCGTTACCCGTGCGTGAACGGTTAAATAATTCCATGACGGCACACGCGCTAAATCAGGATAAATTTGCGGCGACAAATAACCGTAGGGCCCCATAAACGTGACCAGCGCTTCTGGGCGAGTTACCAAATATTTCCAATGCGGATTCGGCTTGGCAACGTGCCCAAGCAGCACCATCTGCTCACCGCGAACTTCAAGATGCAGCGGCAGATGCGTGACAGATAGAAAGCCCTCATCGTCGTTGCTAATGAGCGACGCAAACGGGTAGTCACGCATTAAATCTAATACGTGGCTTTTATCTTTGGCAACGAACTGCGGCGGTTGATACATGCAGCTTGGAGGGCGCTTATTTTTCGATGGCGAGTAATTCGATATCAAACGTCAGGGTTGCATTAGCAGGAATCACGCCCGGTACACCGCGTGCGCCATAGGCCGTCTCTGGTGGGCAGATCAGTGTGGCCTTGCCGCCCACCTTCATTTTTTGCACGCCCTGTGTCCAGGCTGGGATCACGCCGCGCAATGGAAACGAAATCGGTGCGTTACGCTTGTACGAACTGTCAAACTCTGTGCCGTTATCCAGCGTGCCGCGATAGTGCACTTTGACGGTGTCAGCGGCTGTGGGGCTTGCGCCGGTGCCGATTTGGGTGTGAATAATCTTCACGCCAGATGGCAAAGTTTCAGTGGTGGTGGCGGCGTTAGCGTCAAGTGTCATAAAGGCTCCAAGGGATAAAAAAGAAAGGGAGGAAATAAGAAAAAATTTACGTGTGATAGTCATTGTTTTTTCGGCACGGTTCAAATCAGGGTACCACTAAGGTACCGTCATAGCTCGCTGCCTATCACTCACTCCTTCAATTAATTGCCGTTTTCCGGTTGGCATAGGCTCGTCTACTGGTACCCAAAACACACCGTTTTTGAACCGTGCCGTTTGTCCGACTTCATGTTGGGTTAGATCGCATAAAGTCGATAAACACGCGCACCTTCAATGGGACATACGACCGCGACGGATAAACGAACCACGCCGCCGTCTTGAAGTCCTCTGCGGTTACTTCCCATCGCGGGAACAGATCGACGAGCTTGCCAGACCGGACATCGTCCTGAACCAACCAGTCTGGCAACAGTGCGATCCCCATTCCTGCGAGGGCGCATTGCTGCAATCCGATCGCGCTGGATACCAATAACTTGCCCTTGATCGGGACCTCGCTCCGCACGCCTTTCTTGTCCTGGAAAATCCAACGCGAGCGAAAACCTGCCAGCGGAAACAGCAGGCAGTTATGCTCACTCACCTGCGTCGGCTGCTTCGGTGTGCCATGTCTTTGCACATACGCCGGATTCGCGACCACGCGATAGCGCGTGTGAATAAACAATTGAGCCACCAGATTCGAATCTGGCAGCGTACCGAGACGAACCGCGATATCCACACGCTCGGCCAACAGGTCCACGACTGCATCGGTCAACATTAAATCTACGACTAAATCGGGATATTTCTCTGCGAATGCGGGTAGGCGCGGCAAGACAAATTTCAGCCCGAACGAATTTGAGGCGGTCACGCGCAACGTCCCGGTGACGCGACTGGAAACGTCGACGGCGGCGTGCCGCGCATGCTGTATTTCCTCGATCAGCGGCTCGACGCGCTGGAAGTAGACGTTACCCGCCTCGGTCAGCGCCAATTGACGTGTATTGCGCTGAAAAAGCCGCACGCCCAGTTCCGTTTCGAGCCCGGCGATGATGCGGGAAACCGACGAAGGATCCACGTTTTGATCGCGGGCGGCGGCGGCGAAACTGCCGTGCTTGACGACCAGAGAAAAAAGTTCGAGTGCGTTGGTATCCATTCGAAAGCGTGATCCGTGACAGTTGTGGGCGTGGGCAAAATAGACTCGTGCGTAATCTGCATCATAGCAATGAAGATAATGCTATGTAATGCACATTGGCCATTGGATAGAGTGATCGCACTGGCAGCACATTGGCAATAGAACGCGCTGCCAGGCGTGTTCGCTACGACTCGCTGCACGTGGGTGAGCGGGCACCAACCAATGAACCAACCTCAGGAGATTATTATGCAGATCAGAAATGCGACAGTCTTGGTCACCGGCGCCAATCGTGGCATTGGCCTCGCACTCGTCAAGGCCTTATTGAATTCCGGTGCCAGAAGAATCTACGCCACCGCCCGGGACGTGAAAACACTGGAGGCCGTCGTTGCGCTGGACCGGGCGCGCGTTAAGCCCTTGCAGCTCGACGTCACCAACAAGGAGCTCATCGGCGCGGCCGCCGCAGCCGCCTCGGATGTAACCCTGTTGATCAACAACGCAGGCGTTCTTGAGTTCGGCAGCTTTCTCGACGTACCCACCGACAAGGTCGAACGACAATTCGCAACCAATTTCTACGGCAAGCTGAATATGGCACTTACCTTCGCGCCTGTCATTGAGGCCAATGGAGGCGGTGTCATCGTCAATCTGCTCACACTGGTCGCACTCGCGAGCATGCCGGGGCTATCGACCTATAACGCGTCAAAGGCGGCGGCGTGGTCGATGACGCAGTCGCTGCGCGCGACGCTCGCCAGCAAGAAAGTCCAGGTCGTCGGCGTGTTTCCGGGTGCGGTGGATACCGACATGCTCGCGGGTGTCGAAATGCCCAAGACAAGCCCGACCGACATTGCGTCTGCGGTCGTATCAGGTATTGAGTCCGGTATGGAAGACATCTTTCCTGACCCGATGTCGACGCAACTGTATGCGGCGTGGAAACAGGATCACAAGGCCATCGAAAAACAATTTTCGACCATGTAGGAGTCATATCATGACAGCCATATTGATTACGATTGCAACAGTGGCTCCTGGCGGCCTGGATGCCCTGGAACAATATGCAACAGGAACCATTCCACCATTGCGGAGGACATCTGATGCGATTGGTAACAAGAAGTGATTGTTATCCGGGTAATTGTCCGGAACATTTATTTTTTGTGTTCGCCGTAAGATTTCATAGTCATCTGCGACTAACAGAGACGGCCTAACAAGATGCACTATAAAAGGAGTTTTGCATGAAGCTGTTTAATGCCATCGCGATGCTGGGCATCGTTTGTACAACAAGCATTCCGGGGATGTCAACGGCGCTAGCGTCCGATATGAACTCGGCTCTGCCGAATTACGCCGAAGGCGTAAAAGAGGTGGACAAGCAACTCTATATGGGTAAAAACGCCATTAAAGTTGACGAGAACGACATGGCTGTCTTTGTGAAAGCATCTGAGGATTTAGCGAAACAGATGCCGAATGCGGGTCTCAAGATCGGTGAAAAAGCGCCGGACTTCTCCCTGAAAAATCCCAAGGGGAAAACGGTAAAGCTCAGTGCGATACTAAAAAACGGGCCGGTTATTTTGACGTTCTATCGCGGCGCGTGGTGCCCCTATTGCAACCTGCAAATGCATCAACTCACGGAGTCACTGCCGCAATTCAAGAAATACGGCGCATCTATCGTTGCCATCACACCACAGACACCTGATAAATCCGAGGCCCAATTCAAAAAGGATGGTTACCCTTTCGAAGTGCTAAGCGATTTGGATTATTCGGTAATTAAGTCGTACAAACTGTTCTGGGAAGTCCCGCCGGAAATGGACGCCTCCTACAAACATGCCTTTGGCCTGGATATTGCCTCCTTTAACGGAAAAGGTCGGCTGGGCCTGCCAATACCGGGAACGCTTGTAATCGATAAAGGGGGCGTCATACGTTCGGCATTCGCCGATACCGATTATAAAAAGCGCATGGAGCCGGCAGATATATTGGCGACACTGGAAAAACTGCGCGGCAAATAACCATGCAAGGAAAAAGCCTGCTGACGAACAGGTCGTCGGCAGCTTGCTGAGCTGCGCATTAAAAACTGGGCACGGTTCAAATCAGGGTACCACTCAGACACGGTTTTGGCCGGCTGCCTGTCGGTCACTTGGGCTAAATACTAGCCGAGCCCATAGGCGAATAATGGCTATTTTTGCCCATCGCGCCAAAAGTGTAAGTTTACGTCACGGCCCTCGCTGCGCGGCGTGCGTGACGCGTAGTATTTCAGCCGTCTTGCTGACAATTCAGTATGCCAAATTCTAGATTGGATGCGCCGCAAGCGCCCGCGTCCAC
>JANOTC010000634.1:0-7300 GCA_031416175.1 Gammaproteobacteria bacterium | reverse complement strand
AATGCATTGACCCGTCGTGATGACGAGCTAATTTTTTAGATGGGTCTTTTATAACGGAGAAAGGGGAGTGACGCAACTTTTTATAGGAAATGCGATATACCATAGAAAAATGGCCTATTGGTCGGGGCTGTTTCTAGCTTGGGTGCGGCAGACCTTAAGTAGCGGCTAGGGTCGTGGCGTTCTTGAGCAACGCCGACGGTTGCACTTATGGAGGACCCATGGACCCAACCGCTTGCCTAAGCGCAAGATCATCGCAGGTTTCAGAATGCCAGACGGCGCGGCGGCAGTTTCACTGTTACGCGGCGGCATAGACATATCTACCAGACAACAATGCCATATATGAGGCCCAAAAACGCGCAGGCGACAATGACGTAGACAACGCCGACACGAAAATGGATGAGCGCGACGGTGGCAGCAGCGGCAAGGAGCACTGAAAATATGTCTACGCTCCCTTCAAGGCCGTTTGGCCAAAAAGTGTGATAGCCGAAGAATACGGCGAGATTAAGTATCACGCCGACGACGGCTGCCGTGATGGCCGTTAACGGCGCAGTGAATCCGACGGCACCATGCGTCGATTCGACCAAGGGCGCGCCCAATAATATGAAAAGAAAGGAAGGCAAAAAGGTGAAATACGTCACGACGCAGGCCGCTACCATTCCTGCCAAAAACAAATCGTTTGGCCCGAATATCTGTAAATTCCAGCCACCTAGGAAACCGACAAACGCGACGACCATGATTAGGGGGCCGGGTGTGGTTTCCCCTAGGGCAAGGCCGTCCATCATTTGTCCGGCCGTCAACCAATGGTAGTGGTCGACTGCACCTTGAAAGACGTACGGTAACACGGCATAAGCACCGCCAAATGTTAGCAAGGCCGCCTTGGTAAAAAACCACGACATTTGCGTCAGCGTGCCGTGCCATCCGAACGACACGAGCAAGATGGCGGAGGGAATTAACCACAGACTTGCACCTACCGCACAATACCCAACAAAGCGTGCTTTCTTAAATTGGGTACGATAGGTGAGCGGTGTTTGGTCGTCGATTAATGCTGCCCCGTCTGAGTTGCTGTGGGTGCCGTGTCCTCCCAATTCAAAATGGGCGGGTTTAATGCGACCGCCAAAGTAGCCGACGATTGCTGCGACAAGCACGATCAGGGGGAATGGCAGCTGGAGCACCAATACGGAGATAAACGAAACGGCGGCGATAACTTGCAGCGTGGTGTTTCTTAGCGTCCTTAGGCCAATGCGATAAGCGGCAAAAAGGACGATGGCGGTGACGGCGGGTTTGATTCCGTAAAGTATTCCGGCGACTGCCGGTACGTCGCTAAACGCGACGTATAGCCAGGACAGTGCAATGAGTATAAAGAGTGAGGGCAGTACAAAGAGAACGCCTGCCACAATGCCGCCACGCGTGCCATGTAACAACCAGCCGACGTACGTGGCGAGTTGCTGCGCTTCGGGGCCGGGCAGCAACATGCAATAGTTAAGTGCATGCAGAAAGCGCTTTTCAGAAATCCAGCGGCGTTGCTCCACGAGTTCTTGGTGCAATAAGGCGATCTGCCCGGCTGGACCGCCGAAGCTGATAAAGCCCATTTTCGTCCAAAAGCGTAGCGCGTCGCGAAAGGAAACTTTTTCGGGTGGTGTCGTCATAGTAAACGGAGATTCTACGCGCTTGGATTTTCTTACGCGAGTTCTGGTTTTGTTTTAGGGTGCGTCGACCGGGAATGTAAGCAGAAACTGAAGCGCTGATATGGAGTGCGCTATTATAAAGCCGAGGCATAGCGCTTCGCGGCCACTACACACAACGCCACCGCCAATGCGGCAACGAACATTGAAAGAGTAACCTGCTCGCCTAATAGCAGGGCTGCGAGACCGAGGCTGAAGAAGGGCTGTAGTAATTGCAATTGGCTTTCTGTGGGTACGCCTACCCAACGCGTTGGACGCGGTCAAAGTGTCACAAGAAGCCCTGAACGATGGCGTTGTGCTCGCCCCCGGCAACGTTTTTAGCCTGAGCCAGACGGCAGTATCCTTTCTGCGTTTCAACGTTGCACAATGCCAGTCGCCGAAAATTTATTCAGTATTGGAGAGGGCGATGCAGAGGGGGTAGATCATATTTGAGCGCCGTTCGGAAATATTGCGGTATTCCCATAAAATATGTTAGACGCAGGAAGATGCCTCGGACACGTCATGACGCACGTTTACCGGCTTTCTTCGCACACAGTTTACGGTTAGGGTTTGAGTTGTAACTGCGTTCGCCCATCTTCTGCGTGAGTGGCCATATAAACGCCCACCAAGGCATTTTCGCCGTCCATCTGCCGTATTTGGCAGGCAGACGTTGGGTAACTTTTCTACTTGGATCCAGCGTAATTTCCGCCACTGCGACGCCTTCTTGCCCCGAGGGGAGTTGAGCCAGCAATTTGCCGTCGCTGTCCGCTATGCCGCTGTAACCTGGAAACTCTACATCTTGCGGCGGAAATCCGGCGGGCAGTTGTGTGACCAAACGGCCGATTTTGTTCGCCATGATTACCGGTATGCCCATGAGTCTGGCCGTCTCGGCCGTGCCGTCACGAAGCGCTGCATTGAGCACGTCGGCATCGCACTGTCTGATCGGGAATTTTGCTTGGAATGATGCCCCCGAAAAAGGACGTAAAAAGAGGTCGATGCCGGCTGCATGCAATTCGCTATAGCGCTGGTAGAGCGCATTTTCGTAACAAATACCGACGCCAATCCGGCCAAATTCAGTATCGATCCAGTGCGGGTCATTGCCTGCCCGAAAAAAATAGGCCTCAAACGACGCAGGTGGGTTCTTGCGGACCCGACCGGCGATGTCGCCGGCCGGTGAAGAGAGGGTGAAACTGTTGTAGAAGTCGTCCCCTTCGACCTCCAAAAAGCTTGTGCCAATGTATAAATTGAAGCGACGACTAAGATTCTTCAGCCAACGAGTGGTGACGCCATCGAACGGTTCTGCGTTATCCCACAGCGCCTCAGTGAGCGTGTAGCCACTGGGCATTAATTCGGGCAGCAGAACTAACCGTGCGCCCTGCGAGGCTGCTTCTTCAACCCACTGGCTTGCGCGCGCGAGATTCCGTTCTGTTGCCCCTAATTCACACGCCATTTGAACGGCTGCTACCTTGATTTTTCGGGCGTTCATAACATCTTGTCCCTCCCCTAGACTTGATCGAACCCAAATAAATGAAACACGCCGCGTTTCGCGGCGTGACATCCTTTATCCCACCATCACGCGCCCCGCATTGCCGTCGACCTGAATAGCTTCGCCGTCGCGAATCGCATTCATAACACCGGCTACGTTGACCACCGCTGGAATTCCATATTCGCGGGCTACAATCGACCCGTGCGAAAGATAGCCGCCGGTTTCCATAACAATCGCTGATGCGTTTAGAAACAAAGGAGTCCAAGCGGGATCGGTGGAGGGTGCGACCAACACGTCCTGCGGTTGTAGGCGATGGCCTTCGTCTGGCGTACGAATTAGCCGCGCTATACCACGGACGACACCCGGCGCGACGGCCATGCCGCGTAATCCCTGGGTCGAGAATGAGGCTGTGGAGCCCACACTGTGTGGCGTGTCGTCGACAATAACATCTACGGCGGGCAGTTTTTCCAGCGTGGACAATTCAAGTTTTCGTGCAGCTATCAATTCTTTTAATGCGCGCCCGTCCGGTTCGTTTAATAACGCGGCCTCGACCTCGCATAACGCGCAGTGGAAAACGTCGTCCGTGCAATCAATTGCGCCACGGTTGGTGAGTCGGCTTCCTATTTCCAGCAAAGCCAATCGCATCGGTTCCATCAGGCGAACATAGGTCGATTTGCCGATTTCTTTGAGCTCTGCACCGCGAGCGGCCGCTGCAATCTGGGATCTAACGTACCCGTGCAGGTAAGCGGGTACGGCATGTCGTACTTCCGTCCAGGCTGTCTCATGTTGTCTAGAAGCATCGACCGAACTCATTGACGTGCAGGGTTGATCCAAAGAACGTTTGATATATAAGAAAAGGAATTCAGGATTCTCGCGCCAACGCGGACGGCTCAGGTCTATTTCGTAGACGGCGCGATGGCCGAATTGCTCGATAAATTCCGCAAACGCAATTTTGAAGGGCGCACGATCCGGCAATTGCGTTTGCCAGTCGCGGGGTCGAAATGGGTCACTCATAACAATTTGTTGCGCGAGAGGATCGTTCTTGAGCTGGAGGGCCAAGTCCCTGAGGCGGCGACCGTGACCGCCGCTGGTTGTGCCGGAGTGGCCAGTCATTAGTCCGTTGGCCACTGAATAGGCGCGTTCGCCAACATATTTTTCCAGCGTTTGAGTCAACATTAACAGCGCGCCGGATTGCGATGTGAACATAATGAAGGGTCGACTATAGTCGGTGAGGCGCTGATTTAACCGGTTTATGATATCGATCAATGCTTGGTCTGATAGCGTTTCGTAATTCAGTTGGCGATGTTGTTCCGAGAATCGGGTCTCTGCCGTGATGATGTCGTTGGCTCGTTTCCGGTACCGTCCCAATGTGCGGAAGAACTTCAGGCCACACCAGAGTCGGCGCATCTTTGTGCGCAGTCCACCAACATATTCCGTCTCGATTCGGATGGCGGCTTGGTGTCCGCCTAAACTGATGTTAGTTTTTTCGGGGGCAAAGCCAACGGCGTCGAACCAGAGCCATTGGAGCAACGACGCATTGCAGTAAAACCGCCCCTGGAACTGCCGGACAAAACGCAAGGCCGGATCAAGATGGTATAGACCGTCGAAATTGCGCCGCAGAATGTCGTTGATATAGTGCTCACTAAATTCACTCATCGCGCGCGACGTGACCATCGGCAGCGCGTCACGGAAGTTACCGTTGCTCCAAAGTTCTGGCTGGTTACGCAGTCCGGCGCAAGTGATTTTGGGTAGTGCGGTTACGGGCCTGGCCTGCAATAGCACAAATTCGTTTCCATCATGCGCCCACTCAATATCTTGGTGGCGTTCGCCCTGTCCCAGTGCGTGGAATACGCGCTCACATAGCCGCGCCAAGGCTTTTATTTGCGGCTCGCGCAAACAGGTGCTGGTTTGGTTTTCTGTCGCCGTCCATATCGTTCCGTCGCCAGGCTTGGGGTGGCAAGTCTGCCCCTTGCGTCCAATGTGTTGATCTACGATCTGGTTGCTGAAGCGTGTTACCCGATACTGGTCCGGCTCGACCGTGCCCGAAACGACCGACTCACCCAGACCAAAATTGGCGTTGATGGTGACAACATCACGGCGGCCGCTTGTCGGGTCGCAGGTGAAGGCAACGCCGGCGGATTTGGCGTCGACCATTTCGGTGATGACTACAGCGCAGGCAATTTGTTGATCATCGACGTTCATCTTGCGGCGATAACTCAGCGCGCGTCCGCTCCATAGGGATGCAAAGCAGATTAGAATGGCCGCTTCTATTGAGTCTTGGCCACTAACGTTGAGCACACTATCGTGGATGCCTGCGAACGAAGTGGTCTCGCTGTCTTCTTGTGTGGCGCTGGAGCGGACTGCGACGGGCCGATCGACGAGCCCTTCTTGCCGTAGAAAATCACCCAACGATTGGCGGAAGGCGTTGGACAACGACGTGGCGAGGATCGCGGCACGGAGTTCGCCTAGAAGGGGATTGCGGTTAACGGTGAATTCAGCCGCGGGTAGCGCGCCGACTTGAACGATTAGCTTGCTAACCGACTCCGTCGCAATGACGGTTCGGTAGAGATCGCACGGAACAACGCCGCCGCGCGGTGTACGGAATCCGAAATGGTGTAGGCGCGCGAGGTTCCAAGCTTTTCCGCCGCAAACCGCGCTCGTAGATTTAAATGCTTGCGGCCACGACAAGAGCGCGGTGTTCACGCTTTTGCTCCATTCAGAAATATTTTCAGCGAGCATTGCATGGATGCTACGAGGGCTCCCGGTTGTGGGTCTTTACACCATGCCAGAACCGAAGCCACCAACGATCCGCCCAGAACTTTCGCCAGCTCGGCAGGTGATACATCGGTCCGAATTGCGCCCTGTTGTTGGCCCAGCCGCATTAGCTCCAACAGAAATGTGCGCGTGTAACGGTGCGGTTCGTTTTTAGCTTCGTCCAAATTGACTTTGAAGCTAACAAAGATCAATGCCTCGGCTACCTTTTCATGGGCCTCAAACCATTGGCACAAGGCCTGAAAATAGTGTTCCAGCACAGGAATGGCCGGACTGCCATTGGTGACCAACTCAAGAATTTGTTGGTTCTTTTCGGCGCCTTCGTTGCGCGTGACGTCCGCCAATACGTCGATTTTGGTTTCGTAGTGTTGGTAAAAAGTGCCCTTGGCAACCTTCGCCCGGGCCACGATTTCGTCCACGGTGGTTGCTTCAAAGCCCTGTTTTTCGAAGAGCATTTTTGCGGATTGAATGATCTTTTTGCGCGTCTGGGTGCGTCTTTGGGTTTGGCTGACCAAGGGATGGCTCCAATACTGACCGTAGTCATTTAATATACTAGAGTCAGTAATTAATTCAAGAGGGAGTTACCATGAATTATTCTCAGCGCGATTGTGCTGCATCTTCTGGAAATGCGCGCTACTCTAGGTCAGCGCACCTTTAGCATCAACCTCAATGATGCGTTCCACAAACCCTGTTTGCAGGCCGCCTGCAACGCCGATCATCGCATCGTGCAGGTTCACTGTCGGATCACAATGTCCTGGAATCAGTCACAATGTTTCGCCAATGGTAGGCACCGATGTGCCGCTTCCCATTGGCCGTAGGATGCCGTGCTCATCGCCGCCGTTGAAATATTCCAGGCCGCTCTCACCCGTTAGCGCGTGAACTCGGGATAGGCCCGAATCGATCGCATCGCTTTTGTGACTGGCATCGCAGACCGCGTGGTGCAGGCTTGAGCTGATGACCTGGGTCTTGACGAACAGCGCGTTCATAAATAGGAACGAGCCAGGCTGCAGCTCGCCGAATACGCCACTGGTTGCTTCGTACACCAGGCTGCCGGTTTTGGTTGCGCCGTACTTGTCACCAGCAACCTGCACCATTTCAATCCAGTAGATCGTGTCCGATTTGGCCATCTTGCTGTAGAGCCGGTTGTCCTTATTCACATATATGGACCATAGGAATTGATCGCTGTCTAGGTCGGATCTATAGTTTCCGCCCTTGATCAGATAAATCTGACTTTCTCCCATAGCAGATTTAAGCTGCTCGTCGGTCATATTTGGCACCTTACTTTTATACGTGTTCTGATAGGTTATCTTGCCTTCAAACGACTGGCCGTAGCTACTTCCGGCGATCATAAGGACGGTCATTATTATCGAAAATAGTTTCA
>JANOTC010000633.1:0-2147 GCA_031416175.1 Gammaproteobacteria bacterium | reverse complement strand
AGCGCGATATTGCCTGACCAATCGGAGGCTTGGGCCGCAACGCTCCCACAGAGCCACAGGCCTGCCGCGAAACACGTGCGAATCACCGTTAGGTGAGGCATTTTTTCAATGCGCTCGCTGTAGACTTTCCTGACTAAAGTCTGCGTCCGTCAGCCCAACGTGGAATTTGTAGTGACTCCATTTCAGTAGCGTCTGCTTTTCGGTCTGATGGTTAACCATTAACATTTCGCCAGCACGCCAATGCTTATTTAGATATTTCTCTAATTTGCTGGTCGTTAAGGTCTTTAGCAAACTGTCTTTGCGATCATAATAATCCGTTTTTAACGGGCGATATTCGGCCTGATCGACCCAGACTAATTGCCGTTTGTAGCCGGAATATTTGCTCACTGGATAGCGTTCGATTACAAAGCACAATTGTCCGTCGTGCGTTTCGTCGCGAAGATATTTGTAAGTATATTTTTCGACTTCTTGTGAACCGATATCTTCAAAGGCAAATTCGCTGCCCATAAATGCACCTGATTTATTGTTAGACGCAATTCGCTTGACGCGCTTCAACGCGGGTAAAAATAACCACTGATCGTCATCGTCTTTCTTGTGCGAAAACGTCAGCATCGTGGTGCCCTTGACGTCGGCAGGTTCATCGAAAATAGATAAACCTTTATCGCCGTCGCCAGCCACTTCCAACGTATGAATGCGAATCGAGCGTCGGCTTTCATCTCCTTGTTTGTTTCTCAAGATCATTTGCAGATTGGCGGTAAAATCGCCAAAGCCTTGGTCGCGTTCTTCAGCTTGTTTGGCAATGGCCAAGCCTTTTTCTTCTGGCGTTTCGGCCACTGCAAAAAATGGGAAAAAACTCGCCACCATCAGTGCCACTAATAACTTACGCATTTTTCTTTCCCTCCAATTTCATTAACAGTGGCGGCAATAACAAATAATCCGCGAGTAAGGCGAAGGCGATGGTGATGGCCGCAAGCGTACCCATTCCGCTATTCAATTGGAAGGCGGACATGGCGAGTACGGCAAAGCCCGCTACTAAGATAACCGAGGTTACCCACATGGCGGTGCCGACGGTCCGAAAAGCGTAACGTACTGCGTCTTCAGATCCGAGCTTTAGTTCGCGTCGCGCATGCAGATATTTGCTAAGGAAATGAATCGTGTCGTCAACCACAATGCCGAAGGTAAGTGACGTAACGACAGACAGCGACAACCCGACTTGGCCGACCAATAATCCCCACAAGCCGAATGCCATGCCCAATGGTACTAAATTGGGAATCAAACTAATTAGTCCGATTTTTAAATGGCGCAAGGCAACGATAATAATGAGTGAAACGAGAATCAACGACACGAGGTTTCCCCCGATCATGCTGCGAACATTGCGCTCGCCAATGTAGGCAAACATCATGGTCGATCCGGTACCCTGTGCTTGCATTGCGGGCGGTGCGTTTGCTTTTAACCAGGCGGATGCGTTCGCGTCTAATGCCAGTACGTCTTTCGTGGTCGAATGCCCAATGGTCGCCGTGAAACGGCTGGCTGATTTGTCGACGTTGATTTGATCGTTCAAATCTAAGCCGAATGGCAACGACATTTCATAGAGCAACAAATATTGCGCGCTTAATTCGCGTTCACTAGGAATCGCGTACGCGGCTGGGTCATCGCCGTGCATGTTTTTATTCAGTCGTTTGAACGTATCCGCGACGGAGCTGACGTGCATCACGCCGGGTTGGGTGCGATACCACTGCGCAAATTCATCCAACTTACGCAAATAGGCTGGATTGGCGATGCCGCCACTTTCTCCCGCGCTGATGGAATATTGAATTTGGTTGACCCCGGTCAAATTTTCGATCATGAAATCCGTTGCATTGCGAAAGTCGACCGACTTATCGAAATATTGGACGAAGTTGTCGTTTAGTTCGTTGCGCGGGATGCAGGCGACCAGGGCTACAGTCAAGGCAATCATGCCCCAAAACAAGGGCTGGCGCTTGGCCACGACGAAGTTGCCAAGGTGTTCCATGGCATGGCCGGTCGGCGTTTTTACAGGCTTTATGCGTACCGGCACCACGGCCATAAAGGCGGGGAGAAAGGTGATGGAAAGTATCCAAGCCACCGTCACGCCGATGGCAACGATGTTACCGAGATCCTGAAAGGGC
>JANOTC010000632.1:0-3960 GCA_031416175.1 Gammaproteobacteria bacterium | reverse complement strand
GCCCCGCCGAGTAGCGTCAATCCGAACAAGAAAATTGCTGTTTCGCCAGGATATTCCACGACGATGACGAGGGGTGTTAGCGCTGTTCGTGCCAAGGGCTTTAGCCAAGGGTGGTCCAGCAGATACTCCGCCATAGGCGGTGACACCGAGTAGTAAACCTCAATCGCCTTTTGACCCACTAACGTCGACGCTAAACTTTCGTCTCTAAATTTGCGCAAAGCCGCGACATGAGGATCAAGATAAGATCCGTATGCCGCTGTCGCAATGAAACACGCCTTCCTATCAACAGACAGTAAAATAGAAGCGGTATTGTTACTATTGTCAGCATTGTAGTCGGAATCGGCATCATTACGTCCAGCGCTGATGTTTTGATCGACGTCTGTCTCGCTCGGACTAACAACCACTGATGTTCTAACGAGCCTATCCGCTAACAGGGGTCGCGCCTCCGCGACAACTTTAATCTCGATTGACGCTTCCGGCTCAATCGAATGAATGGTGCAAGACACGTCAACAATGCTCGTTTTGCAATCCGCTTTGTCGCTACTTGCAGAAAGGAATGTCATGCCGCCCAATTTTTGCGTATTGTCAGACGGCACATAAATAGCTGCGTCAACACGAACGGTTAGGCAGGTGGCTTGATTATTTTTGGCTGGGTCCGCTTTCTTTTCGTTCTTAATAATTATGGTATACGTGTGTGATTGTCCTACTTCAATTCTGTCATGGTCGGCTTTGATGCTAGCGGAGACGTCAACACTGAACGTAACAGGTCGAAGAAAGTAAAAGGTTTTAGTGGTGCCAGTTTGGCCTTCGCCAACTAATACGGGCGGAAAAGAACTCTGCTCCATGACAGTCAAGCGTTCGATAACAGTTCCACCTACAAGAGGCGCAGTAAACGACGAATTAATGTCTTGGGCGCCGCAGTTTCCAGAAATGATCATGCCTCGGTTGCCAGATTCGCCGACTAGCGCCCCGCCGGCGCCCGGCGAACTATTAGTAAGGATCTTCCCATCAATGCCGTTCAACGTCTTGAGCGAGAAGGCGCGAATAACAGCGGGGTGAGGCTTCTTGTCTTGGTAGGTTCGGGGAATTGAAAACCAGGAAATGGGCTTGGCGACAGTGACGCCGTTTTCCACTTGCTCATACCAGCCGCCAATGAAATCGCCGAAATACGTAGGCATTGCGCCGCGTTCAAACAGGCGGGCGGGTGGAACATATTTGTCGTTATCTATTTCTTCTGCGGCGCCGAATAATGGGATTGGCAGTATGATTTCAAAATTGGCAGCTGGATCGTCGATTTGGTTCCATACGACCGGGTCCCAGAACGTTCCATCGGCTCGTTTCAAAATGCCGAGAATGTCTTTGCCACCTTTTGCAATGCTGACGACTTCGCCGGGCCGTGTAGCATTCGCGGTAGAGCGAAGATCAAAGGCGCGGTAAAGTGTTTCATCAATTTCTCTTACTTCATCTACCTCAGGTCCAGTTGGATTTGTTTTGTCTGGGACCTTCACAGTAACCTTTACTTTTTCAGTTACCTTTTTCCAATATACAGGCCGAGGGTTCTTCGCTGCATCGTAGCTAATACCTACGACGACACCATTATTGTTGATGGCCACCGCCTTTGCTTCGACGTCTGCGGTACCGACAACAGGCGTACCTGATGGCTTCCAGGGTGGCAATTCGTGGCCGTAATAAAGCGCGGCCTCGCATACTGGGATGTTTTCCTTATCCCAATAAACGGCGTGCTGAAGACCGCTTTTGTCAATAAAAGACCCGGCAATAACGATTTCGTCTTTTGTGCTCAATTTGGCATCCGTGACATCGACGGCAACACTGCTCGTGATTTCCTGTGGTTTTGCACCGCCAATTGGAGCTGGCTTAAGCGGCGGATCGGGGCACGGCGCAGGCAGCTTAATATAATGTTCACTGTCGCTCAGGTGGAGGACGCCATCGCCAGTTTTCTTATAATACAAATGCGTGTCATACGGTTTGACCAGGACAGCAACGTTAAATGAATTAATGCCAACAATATTTCCCAAATTATTGATCGCTTTTATTTCTTTAAGCTCTTGCGTTTCACCCAGGGTCTTGTTGCCATTATCGATCAAGTTCCTAATGTCCTCGGCTTCGAAACGAAGCGCAAACACCGGCGCGGCGAGCTGCGCGAGGACCAGGCCAAGCAATGCGACGTGCGTTTTAACGCTCACGCGAGTCGTCCCCCAGCAGCGATGATCGTAATCACCACACCCAAAACCAGATTAGTCAAAATCAATTGGCGAATGCGTGTTAGATGGCGTCCAGCCGATGGAAAATCTTTCAACCCCACGGCTTTTCGTAAGCCAGCATAAGGACGGAAAAAAACGAACAGAAAAATCCCAATCATGATCCAGCCCAAGCCATGCATGATATGAACGGACAAAGGCGCGTGTGCCATGCCGCCAAAGAGCTCGCGGATCAACAGGTAACCTGTGCTGGGCAGCAATACAATGCATGCCCAAACCCAAGGAAAAAAGCGAGCAAATGTATTGTGCCAAAGGGGTAATCTAATCCCGGGGTCGAGTAAGCCTGCCGCCGGGCGCAACGCCATATACGCGAAGAACATTCCGCCGACCCACACAACGGCGCACAGAACATGAAGGGCAAGCGCAATTGACGACATTTTATTTTCCTAGGCGCAGAAATGGTCCTTTATTGTACCTCGATCTCTTGGCCAGCCGCGTAAATTCTGAGCCAGCCACGAACGGTTTTCACCAGATCGTCGCTTCTCTCATACATGCGGTGGTCCGTGCCTTCAAAGGCGATTTGTCTAAAGCGCAAATTGCCATGCTTTCTGAACGCCAAGCGCAAGGCCTTAGCAGAATGCGGCAACTTTTGTGGCGAAGCCTTCAGTTGGCCGGCAGGCTGCGCGGCCTTAGCCCGCAAGCGCGCATCAAAAACTGTTTCAGGCATGCCATGATCGCTATATATATCGAGTACGTTAAACGGTAATTGTTCCAAATATCCAAGATATTCCGATTTTTTCTCACGCGTTTCGGCGGTATAAAACCCGATGTTTATGATGGCGTTCACACTGTCTTGCAGTGCAGGCCGTTTCGCGATGGCGGCCGCCGCGATGGCCGCGCTTTTACCGTGCGCGATAACCGCATTATTGCGCAAACCGAGCGTCTTTAAATAGTCGAGTCCCGCAGCCACTCGCGCAGCCGTTTCCGTTTGCATGGTGTCGAGCGAGGCGGTTGCGTGGCCGTCGCTAAACTGCGGCATGGGGATGGTCAATGTTGACCAGCCGTACCCTGGCAACTCTAGTCGCAATGGACCGGTCACAATGGACGTGTCCGCCGCATTCCCCAAGTCGGGGAGTAGGAGTGCGCCCCCTTGCAAGGCGGGAGCACGCGAGTTAACGAAGAGCGCATTAAAGGGAGTGCAGTCTTGCGGACATGTCAAAGTAACCACTTGTTCGCGGTCTTTACCCGCAGCGATACGCAGGTCAGTTTGATGTTCTTTGAGGTCACCTGCCAAGCTCGCGCGGGCAAGAAAACTAAGCAAACACGCCGTTACAATAAAACGAATCAATAAGTGGGGCTGCAAAAGTGCTCCCTTTCGGGCAGAATGCGCGCTAGGCAACCGGTTTGGCCGCCGAGGTCACGCCAGTACAGGGTTCTAGTTAACAATTGAGGCTAAAGTCATGCCAGATTATCAAATCGCACCGTCCATCCTATCTGCCGATTTCGCGCGTTTGGGCGAGGAGGTCCGAAATGTGTTGGCGGCAGGCACGGACATTGTCCATTTCGACGTCATGGATAACCACTACGTTCCCAACTTGACTATCGGGCCTTTGGTGTGTGAGGCATTACGAAAATACGGCATCACGGCGGATATCGATGTGCACTTGATGGTTAAGCCGGTCGACCGGATCATTCCTGACTTCGCTAAGGCGGGTGCTACTTACATTACCTTTCATCCAGA
>JANOTC010000631.1:0-2595 GCA_031416175.1 Gammaproteobacteria bacterium | reverse complement strand
CGAATCAGCACGTTCGCCGAAATAAAATTCTCGTCGCCACCCAAAACGGCTGCAAACGCTGCATTGGTTGTGTCACGAAAATCGGCGGCACCACGAACGAACACCGTGGCATTATCAACCATTAACGTGCCACGCGGCGCGCGCGACAACGCCATTGTCGTTACTGGGCTTAAGATTAGACTAACAGTGACTGTACCGTTGCCAACCCGCCCCGGCGAGCGGGCGATAAAACGCAGGTTATTGTTATTAACAGTGTCAGCGCCAATGAACCCGCTACGTGCTACGCCGTCGCCTCCCGTTGCATTGTAAACACGCGCCATAAATAAGCGCGCGCCGCCGTTATCAAAGTAATTACGCACGGCGTGGGCAATATAATTAATGACTTCTCCGCCGCCAAAATTCAGGTAGCCAAAGCCCCCGTAAATGCGTTCAAAATCACCAAAACTGGTAATCAAAACCGGCGCGCCGGAGGTTGGCCCCTTACGCGTCGGGCCGGCGAACGCCGTGGTGCTGGTGCTAACACCTTCAATGGATTTGGCGCGAAAACTTGTCTCTTCGACATAGACGCCGGGGGCTAAATATTCAGGCATAGTTCCTCTCCCTTTGGCAGATCACGTTAAGTTGATAACCACTCGTTCCATTCGTCCTGTGCTCAGCGTCAAATCCATACTCAAACGTCGATTAGCAACGTGGTTCTGCTCCAGGACATCGGGATTGACAGGCCACGGGGTGGTGACTCCCAGAGACAACTCCAGCCTCACCGGCAATGTACTCACGACCACAGGAGAGGCGGCACCACCCGCCCCCTCATCATCGGCAAACTTTGTAATGGGAACACCAGCCACGATCACTAGGGCTTCGCCTTGCTCGTCGGAAATACCACTGGCAAGCAGTTTTTCGTTAGCTGCATCAATTACTTGCAACAAAGCGCCGCGCACAACTGTTTGATCGGGAGCGGCTGTGATGGAAATGCGCAACGTACTCCAATTGAGCGAAAGTGTCGTTGTGCTAGCGGGATACATAGCGACATCTACCGGCTTGAACAGCGAATTCGCGTTAGCTGCATTAGCCGGACTTGGGTCGCGCGGCAAGCGTAGCGTCATCAAGCGCGGAAGATAGCGCTTAAGCGGATCTTCAATTTCGAAACTGTAGATTTCGCTTTCTAAAGGCGGAAGCGTGGGCGGCTGCAAAAAAGACGCACTGTGCGTTTCAAGACCGACCGCATTCGTCACCACATAATAGCCACGCCTATTGCGCACGGAACTCGCTCTCGTCGAACTGCAATTAAGCGGACGCAACAGTGGCGCATGCGTTACCCGGTCCACCAACCGTAACGCGCCCAATACACGTTGATCTATCCGTTCAATTGGCATTGACGCTATTGCCCTCATATTGATAGCGCGTAGCAACCACGGGCAATCCGGCTTGCGTATCCGCCGAGTCAATGCGAATTACCCGTGCGATATAGGAAAGCGACAGCCGATAATCAGGAGCCAAGGCGTCCCAGATTCGCATCAGATCTTCATTGCTGAGTTCGGCTGGAATGATTTGCACCACATCATCGTTTCGCCAACCCCCTTCTTCGCTTAGTGAGGAAACGTCCATGATGGGGTGTTGGTGCAATTGACTCATCACCCAGGCGCAAATGGTCTGTTCCGCAACAGCGCTGTCGGACCAAACAGTCACAAGAAAATGCAAATCAACCGCAAGGGGGACTGCATTGCTGTTGCCACTGCGAACGGGTTGACCGCGCACATGTTCGTTCACCGTGACACGGTAGAGATAAAGCGACAACGTGGTGCCAAAATCCGCACTTGCCTTTAACTCGCCCGAGGCGAGCACACGGAAATTACACGGAAATTCGTCCTGCATGGTACTGCCCGGCGCCGCAAACGGCACGGGAAACGCCTCATATGCGTGATGCAGAAATTGGATGATGGAGTTACATACCGAGTGAATACTCTTTATGTTCGCCACGGGAACTAGCTCGCATCGACCGCAAACGTGCGAACTTCTGCGGGATCCGAATCCTCGGAACAAAACAAAATATTGAAGATGCGCCAAAGCGCAATAGAGGTATATTTTCGGTTAGCAAACCACGGACCCATCATAAGAGCACATTCCTTGTCTGCTTATCGAATTTTGTGGCCAGTTTGGCCTATCGGGCTAGGAGATCATCGCCTTTGGACTCCGTCCGGCGCGATTTATTAATCACCTTGTATATAGAATAGCTTTCATCTCGCTTCTGTCAAGAATTAATTATCGCTTTGGTAAAATTTAAATGCTGAAACGCACTTAACAATATTATATGTTATTCTCCCGCACGCCACTGCTCAACCATTACAGCTTCCCGTCGAAAAAAGCCGCTTCAGAGCATCTAGAATTCCGGAAAACCCCGACTCAATCGCACACTCTTCGAAAAAGTACACTATGGCATAGCTGATCACTAGAAAGGCAATCGCAAATATCACCGTGATGGCGAAACCCAAATTTTCTCTTCGATCACTGTACTTTTCCATTCTAGAATCCTGCAACCTTTGACTTTATCGCCCAAAACTTAGCACAAAGCGGCGCACTTAGCCATGCCGCAGAAAC
>JANOTC010000630.1:0-8198 GCA_031416175.1 Gammaproteobacteria bacterium | reverse complement strand
GATTCCTGCGGCGCGTGTCACCCAACGAACAGTTTCTTATTCGCAGACGTTCCACGGGTAGACCATAACCATATTTCGGTGCCTTGTGTGACGTGTCACACGCCAGGTAAATATATATATAAGGGCGTCAATCACATACTTACGAATGATAATTGCGTATCCTGCCATGGCACGCGAGGTTGGGATGTTATCAAAGTGGATCACACGCAAATCACAGAGCCGTGTATTGTCTGTCACGATGGTGGTAAAGCAATAGGCTTCTCAGCTAACCATATTCCGACGACTACTAATTGCGTGGCTTGTCATTCGACGCTTTTTTTCAAGCCGCAAATCATGGTCGATCATCGCGACGTAACAGGAGTGTGCTTCGATTGCCATAATTCAGTAAGAGCTGTGGGAAAAAATGGCCCGCACATTCAAACGGATAATTTGTGTGAAAAATGCCATAACACGAATAAGTTTTCCCCCGCAGATACTGTGGATCACACGTCTATTTCGGTCCCATGTCAGACTTGTCACGCGACGGGATTAGCGCGAGGCAAGGGGGCAGTACATATCACTACGAGCGACAATTGCGGTGCGTGTCATTTTACAACGGCTTGGCCGCCAAGAGAACTTGACCACAACGAGGTTCCTACTACATGTGAAATTGCGGGCTGTCACAGTACGTTTCCGGCCACGCATATTGCTGCGAATGTTGTCACGAATTGCGGGAGCTGCCATACGACAGTAACGTGGTTGCCTCCAAAAGCACCTTTGCCGGTGACGGTCGCCCCTGCTGCATTTGGTATTCAAAGTTTCGGTGGATCCGGTCGACGTTCTGGGGCGCAGTCGGGTGGGCGTTTTGGGGGGATGTAAGAGTGTTTGTTTATGGCGTATGGTCGAGTTTTCTGTAGAAATACCGGGGAAATTCTCGACGTGCTATTTGTTTGGCAATTAGATATAAACAACGCCGTCCGGTGAACGCGGCTTTCTCATAAAAATTTCACTTGCCTTAGAAACGATTCTAAGACCGTTGGCATGTCCATAATGCGCTAAATCTCCGCCTGAAAATTCTTAAGTCCGGTTTTCGCGTTAGCTAAATCGCGAGACTGCGCAATCTACCCATAACTTGTTTGATTATGGGTTCATCTGAAAGTTGAAAAGCTATTAGTAGCATCTGCATGGCAATTCGTTCGCAAACGCGTACAAGCAGCCATTTTGCAGGCAAGCCGACTCCGCATTTTTGTGCTGGGGTAACCGACAACTACGTAACTTGTGCGCTATCATAGCCGCATGCAGTCAATTGGTCCCTTGAGGGCAAGGAGTAACCATCTTGAGCGAGCTCACCGTATCCAAACTTGCTGAAATCACGCAACGGCTTGTGGCCGCGCTTAATCCGCAGCAGGTCGTGCTATTTGGTTCCCACGCGTGGGGGCAGCCTACCGACGAGAGTGACGCCGACCTGTTAGTGATCGTCGAGCGAGCCGCAGAACCGGGGTACCGCCTGGCTCAACAGGCTTATCGCTCGTTATACGGGGTTCGTTATCCCTGTGACGTAATCGTTCATACGCGCGAGGAAGTGGAGCGAGCACGCCAAGTTAAGGCATCTCTCTTGCGCAAGATCATTGAAGAAGGGCGCGTGCTCTATGGTTGAAGCCAAGTCTCAGGAAGTCCGACAATGGATGCAGAAGGCGGAACATGATCTGCTTGCGGCGGCACACGTTCTTGGACTTGATGAACCACTGACCGACATTGCCGTCTATCACTGTCAGCAAGCCGCCGAAAAAGCGTTAAAAGCTTTTTTGGTGGAGCACGATGCTCCGTTCGGTAAAACGCATGACCTGGATGAGCTCGTGGCTCAATGCGCAACGATTGCCGCCGACTTTTCGCGCCTTTCAGAAGCGGCGGCGATTCTTACGCCATTTGCTGTGGCATTCCGCTACCCAACCGGACAACCCGATCCTCCTGTTTCCGAAGCCTGGGAAGCAGTTGAGATGGCTCGGACCGTAGTGAGTATTGTTGTGGCACGGCTGGTGTCCGCGGCAGATTGATAGCTGCAATTTTCCTGATGGGAAAATAGTATCATTCTGTCCGCGACTTATTTTGTCGAATCCAGTTTTTGCGCCGTATTGGTCGCATAGCTGGATGTCGCATTGTTTGCGCCGAATACTGAACGCTATGCCCGCCTGATCCACCGCGCAGAAGCCCGTGCCATGTATAGCGACGTATACATGGCGGCGTAACACCCGTTATTTAATGTGCCGAATTCTTCTGCATCAACCAATCCGTAAACGCTAATGCAACCGCCGACAACACAAAGGTAATGTGAATAATCACCTGCCATTTCATCACGTCTACAGTCAAATGCGGCGCATTGATAAACGTCTTCAACAAGTGAATCGATGATATCCCGATGAGTGCCATGGAAAGTTTAATTTTCATGGTGCTGGCATTCACATGGCTCAACCATTCTGGGTTGTCTGGATGCCCTTCTGTATAAAGCCTCGATACGAACGTCTCGTAACCACCTACAATCACCATGACTAACAAGTTCGCGATCATCACGACGTCAATCAGGCCAAGCACAATCAGCATAATGTCGGTTTCGGTGATGTGCGGCGTTTTTACCACCAAATGGAGCAGTTCCACCATGAAGTGGTAAACGTACGCGCCTTGCGCGACGATGAGTCCGAAATAAAGCGGTGCTTGTAGCCAACGTGCTGCGAATATCAAGGTGCTCATCATTTTCGTCAGTTGGTTCGCATTCATTGCTCGAACGCTATGGCGGTCGTTGGTCGGGGTTTCCATATTAATCCTCAAGGTGGAACATAGGTGCTTTGGCTATCGAAAGAAACGGTCAATGTTGGGATTGCGCGTAACGTGTTTGATGCTGTCCATTGTGCGAACGATGCTAATACTGGCGTTATTCGCCTTCGTCGGCTTGTGCCCACAGCGACTCTAAGAACTCGCTAACTATTATCGTGCCTAATTGATCATCTGTGCGCTCATCTTCTGACAGTTTTTGCCAGGCATCTGTCATTACACTAAGGTATTCGACTGGAATTGTTAGGGGGGTCAAAATGAATGTGATGACGCCGTTCAAGTTGGCTAGCCGACCGGCCAAACCCTGATGGAGCAGTTCTATGTAGCGCACATGGGGTGTGCTAACGGTAATCGGTGTCGCATCGCCCATTAGATCGCGCACCGTCAACGATATACTGTCTTTGCCGCCGAGCACTTCGAATACAGACAGGCGGGCGTCGCGCATCGCTTGTAAGGCTTGGCGGCCCGCTAGCGTTTCACGCCAGCCGCGACGGCGCAAGTATTCGTCGACGAGGTTTTCGTTGTCGCCGTGAGTTTTCTCCGCGGACAGTTGGGATAGCGCAAAATGTGTAATAGGCAAAAGTAAACCGGCTGATTCAAGCTTCTGAAATAAATCGGGCAAACTTAGGCCGTGTTTCTCAGCGAAGCGGAGCGCGTACTTCTCGGTGGGTGCCATAACCCGCGCGGTGTTATCAGAGCGCATCGCCCATTTCGCGTAGCTTTCAATCGTGTTTTCTTGGATCTTAGTAAGTGACATGGTGTTCCTTCGGTTCCATAGTTCGGAGCGTTAGATGTGAATGGTGTTAGCTTTATTTGATTGTTAAGCGGCAAGACGCTCCAATGTTACGTGGGCGGCCTCAAGTGCAACGCGCGCCTCACGCAGTTCATATTCGTCTTGCAGGCCCATCCAAAACTGCACTGATGTGCCAAATACGTGTGCTAATCTTAGTGCGGTGTCCGCAGTGATGGAGCGCTTGCCCAGCACGATTTCATTTATTCTTCGTGGTGGAACCTTCATTGCCTGTGCGGCACGGTTTTGACTGATTCCCATGGGTCTCAAGAATTCCTCCAGCAATATTTCGCCGGGATGGATATTATTTAATTTGTCCATTTCAAATCCTCAGTGGTAATTGGTAATTTACGCGAGACTAGGCCGCGCCAAATTTGCTCTGTCTCTTTGTTCTTGAAAGTCTTAATCATTGAGAAGAATCTTACCCTATAACGTTATAGGGAGTCAATATCGAGTAGCGGGTTGGTTTAGGCGTTATGTGAGAGATAACCAGCGCCGCAAACTCCCCGGCGCCAGTCTTTCCAGAAAAAGCGGATTATTTGTCCTTCGCCTTAAATTTGTCGTCACCTTTTGCGTGAACTACCTGACACGTTTTGCTCAATTTATCGTCATGGTTTTCTAGGCAGGCCCAAACGTCTTTGTCGACCCCTTTGCATGAATATTCTTTGACTTCTTTGTCGCACGCTTTCCAATCCATCTTATCATCTGCGTGCGCGGCAACAGCAAAAAATGCAGTCAACATGAATGCGGTAATCCCTTTCATCGTATTTTCCCCTTTAGTCCTTGGTTTTGGTGAAAAGCGCTAGCAGCCTATTTGCGCAGGGCAATTCACCCTGTATCCTCACGTTTTTCAACGCGAGGATACAAAATATAATCCTCTTATTTTTGAAAAGCTAGTGTGAAATAAAAAATACGACGCGTCGCGAATTGGAGACAATTCATAAACGGTTAATATGTTCATGCCTTTACCAATGCCGTAGAATTAAGTCGCGCACGCCTGTCATGGGCAACCTTTCGATGGCGAGATCTTTGCGATTGGAAATGAGCATGGGGCCGTCTTCAACGCGCTGAGGGAGTCGGCCATGGCTGCCTTTGACCAGTCCGGCGTCGAGGGGGAATCGTCCATCAACATGCGAAAGCCAAGTTTCTTTTGCAGTACGCGCCAGGCGATTTTCGCGGGTAATAATGGAATGCTTGGGTCAACGAATAATTCAACCGGGTCATAGCCCGGTTTGCGATGGATGTCGACCGTGCGCGCGAAATCCGGGGCTTTGCCATCGTCCAGCCAGTAGTAATAGGTGAACCACGCATTGGCTTCGGCGATGACCACTAATTCGCCTGAGCGCGGGTGGGCGATGCCCCAGGCGCGTTGCGCGTCGGCGTCGAGCACGTGTTCAATGCCGGGTGTGGCGCGTAGCAGTTTCGCGGTTTGATTCAGGTCGGCCGCGTTTTTTACGTATACATGGGCAACCTGGTGGTCGGCCACCGCAAACGCGCGGGAAGCGCCGCAGTCGAGCAATTCCCAACCGAGCGTTTCTCTAACAGATAATAGTCCGGCAGTACGTAAAATACGATTGATGTGAACGGGGCGCTCTACGTGTTCGATGCCATATTCGGATACGACTAGCACATCGGCGCCGTCTCCTCGCAATGTGTCGATGAGTGTGCCTGCAACGCGATCAATGGCGCGTACGTCTTGCCAAATGCGCGGGTCTTTGGGGCCAAGGCGTTGTAAATTGTAATCGAGGTGCGGCAAGTAAATAAGCGAGAGGGTGGGTCTGTGACGTTTAAATACGGCAGCGCCACACTGGGCAATCCATTCTGACGAAGCAATGCCCGCTTTAGGGCCCCAAAAGTCGAAAAATGGAAATGCGCCGAGTTCGTTTTGCAACGATTGTTCGAGGTTCTGCGGTGCCGAGTAGAGTCCCGGAATTTTTCGACCGTCCGCCGGATAGATAGGGCGCGGTGTCACCGACCAATCGACGTTTGCATACATGTTATACCACCAAAATAATTTGGCGGTGCTGAAAGTCGAGTGCTGTTTTCGTGCGGTTTCCCAGACTTTTTCACCTTGCATCAGGCCGTTAGCTTGTTTCCAAAACATCACTTCCGCGAGTTCGCGAAAATACCAGCCATTGCCGACAATGCCGTGTTCCGCAGGCTGCAATCCGGTGAGCATACTGGCCTGCGCGCTACAGGTGACGGCAGGAAATACGCCGTCCATCGGTGCGCTGAATCCGTCTTTTGCTAGCGCATTGAGATGCGGTGTGTGTTCACCCATCAGCGCAGGTGTGAGGCCGACAATACTAATAACGGCTAGGGGTTTTGTTGTCATATTTGTGTGTTTAATAAGTTACGTTGTGCGAGTTGCGTGCTGAGCCAATCTAACTCGCGGGCAAGGCCGAGCACTAACTCTGCATCATTGTTAGGGCAAAGTTCGGGTGGTAAAACGCTCCATGTGTAGGTTTCGACTTCCAGTTGCGGACGCCACGTGGGGTGTGCTGCCGCAAAATCGAGCACGTGGCCAATGTCGGCTTGTGTGGTGGAGAGTCCAGCCAACAGATGTTGGGAATGAATAGGCACATGGAAATGTACGCGCCACGGTTCATCTCTGGGCAGCGCGCCTGCCAGGGCGTCCGGCAAGTCTAAGCAAGTTACGGTGCTGCGCGCACTGCGTGCTTGGTGCAAGTAACGCGGTTCGGCGAATTGACTTAATGTTGCTCGCGTACTCGCGCTCGCCGGATCGGATACATGAACGGCGCTGGAGACTTGAACTTTGCCTACGGTTATATCAGCCTCAAGTAAAGTCGCTAAAGACGTGCTCACATCCTCAAACATCACGGCCTGATGACAAATGTCAAAACACACGCCTAGGTGTGTGGAGACGATTCGGTTAGCAACGCCTTCTAGGCGGGCTGCTTTGGGTAAGGTGTTCATGAAGAATTGAACGGCCTGCGCAGTGGTTTCCAGCACGCAACCGGGTTCCATTTCCAGACACACGCGTATGCGTTTGCCCGTACGGTCAAATAATTCGCCAAGCGTGGCAGCGAGCCTAACCAGCGCGCGCGCCGCGTGGTCGTGTTTGTCGTCTGACCAATGGGCGGCGAAGCCCAAGGGTAATGTCGATATCGTGGTTTCAGCCACGTGTTCAGGGCTTAATGCGGCCAATACGGTGGCGATATTCGAGGTATAGGCGCTACGCTGCGGGTCGGCCCAGTCGGGCGAGTATACGTTTTCCTTTACGCTGGCAGCATGGAATCCGCCAAATGGAAATCCATTCACTGTGCACAGGATAATTCTATTTTCTGCTAAAGTTTCTTTAAAGCGTGTTAGGCATTGTGCGTCCGTGGCCAATTCTTGCGCAACCTGAGCGGGCAACCATAATCCCGTGGCAAGCGTGTCCAAGCCACGGCTCCCACGAACCCCGGCGATACATCGCTGCACCGTCGCCAATATTTCGTCTGATCGCTCCCCTGGGTGTACATTGCTGCAATAGGCAAGTTCCCAGGGCTGCCAGCCCCGTGTGTCGCTCACGATTGGACGACCGGCGTTTGACCTCGTAGTACAGAGTTTTCCTGCCAAAGTTTGGTTTGGTCAATTTTTAAAGGTAACATGTCGTCGAGCGAAATATTGCCGCTTTGCGCAAAATAGGTGATAGGGTTGGTGAATAACACTTTTTCGACATCGGCGGCGCTAAAGCCTGCGGCTAACATGGCTTGGCCGGTCTTGGGTACTTTTAGAGGATCGCTGCGGCCCCAGTCGGCGGCGCTGTTGACGACCATTTTGTCGGTGCCATATTGTTTGAGCAAGGCGACCATCCGCTCTTCTGACATTTTTGTGTTTGGATAAATCGAGTGACCGCGCCAACAGGCAGTATGCAGCACTAAGGGCAGCGTGATTTCATTGAGATGGTCGATGAGCACTAATTCTTCGGCAATGCCAACTTCCTTAATCAGCGCGAGCGTGCGTTCCGTTCCGGCTTTCTTGTCACGGTGGGGCGTGTGGACTAAAGCAGGAATATTGTGATCTTTGGCCAGTTGCAATTGTTCGGCGAAAAAACGTTCCTCGCCGGGTGTCATGTCGTCAAAGCCGATCTCGCCGACGCCCACAACGCCTTCTTTTTCTAAGTATCGAGGAATGATTTTCATCACTTCCTCGGCTAAGGCGATGTTATTGGATTCTTTCGGATTCAAGCCTATCGTGCAGTAATGGCGAATGCCGAACTGGCTCGCGCGAAAGCGTTCCCAGCCGACTAAGGTGTCGAAATAGTCGATGAATGTGCCGACTTGAGTGCGTACTTGACCCTGCCAAAACGCCGGTTCGACTAGCCCAACGATGCCGCTGGCCGCCATGTTTTCATAATCGTCGGTGGTGCGGGACATCATGTGAATATGGGGGTCGAAATAACGCATGAATGTTTAACTCCTGTTAGGCCGGTGAATTCGGGTGTGTGAATGATTGCATGTGTTGTTCAGCTTTGGCCGCGTAATAGCGCTGCGCGGGGTCGGTGCTGTTTAGCGCGGACTGCCACAAGGCGCGGGCACGTAGCGAGGCGAAGGGCAGCAGCGCCAGCCAAATATCGGGCGGGACCGAGCGATCGGCG
>JANOTC010000629.1:0-13387 GCA_031416175.1 Gammaproteobacteria bacterium | reverse complement strand
TCGTCCGAGAAAAAAATGACTCAGTTGCTACAGGCCAATGAGCACCTGGTGATCACCACCCTGGAAGCTCAGATGCTAACTGAGCAAGTCCAGTTGGCAACGGCACAGCTTGAGCTAGCCAAGGCGTCGGCTGAGAAAGCCAGCCTGGCTAAGTCGGATTTTCTTTCCAGTATGAGCCATGAATTGCGCACCCCGCTCAACGCGATTCTCGGTTTCGCGCAATTGCTGGAGGGGGGGTCGCCGACGCCGACACCCGATCAGAATTTAAGAATTCGAGAAATAATAAAGGCAGGCTGGTACCTGCTGGAGCTCATCAACGAAATTCTTGATCTCGCGGTGATTGAATCTGGAAAAGTATCACTGTCACGCGAGCCGACGTCACTCACGAGTGTGATGTTAGAGTGCCAGGCGATGATTGAAGCACAAGCGCAGAGCCGCGGGATTAACATAAAATTTTTTCCATTCGATAGTAGCTTGTTTGCCAATGCGGATCGAACGCGATTAAAGCAAATCCTGGTTAATTTGCTGTCGAACGCCGTCAAATATAATCGAGAGAATGGTTCTATCGACGTGGTGTGTACGTTGAGCACGCCAGATCGAATTCGAATCAGTGTCAAAGACACAGGTTTTGGCTTGGCGCCGGACAAGTTGGCGCAGTTATTTCAGCCGTTTAATCGCCTTGGACAAGAGGTAGGCCCGGAAGAGGGCACAGGCATTGGCCTGGTGGTAACCAAGCAGTTGGTGGAGCTGATGGGAGGAAGCATCGGTGTGGAAAGCACGGTGGGCGTCGGCAGCGAGTTCTGGGTGGAGCTTGCGCGCGATTTGGTGCCACAACTGAATCCGCTAGATCAAACATCCGCGCTTTCAGAGTCCTCTAAACGAGCATCACTCGTTCAGCATACTGTGTTGTGTGTGGAAGACAACCCGGCCAATTTACTATTGATAGAACAGATTGTTGCGGGTCTTCCTCATATACGTTTATTGACTGCTGGCGAGGGTCGTCGCGCTATCGCGCTTGCTCGCGCACACCGCCCCGACGTGATTTTAATGGATATCAATTTGCCAGGCATGAGCGGCATCGAGGCTTTGACGTTTTTGCGTGAAGATCCAGTCACAGCGCACATTCCAGTTATAGCGCTGAGCGCCAACGCGATGCCGCACGACGTTAAGCGAGGTCTCAATCTAGGGTTCTTCCGCTATCTCACCAAGCCGATTAATGTTGCCATGTTCACGGAGGCGTTGGATATAGCGCTGGATAGGGAATCGAAGCCACCCGGGAACCCATGAAGGGGTCGGTACACGTCGTGGACGTGTTCAGCAAATTGCGTGTTATGGCGCGAATTGCCGGATAATTCGCTGATCGAGTTATGGAGTACGGCGATGGGCAAAACGGACAAGGATGACTCGGAGGGAGGCGACGCAGTGCAGCTGCCTAACGAAGCCTCAGTCGAAGATCAAATTATCTCAGTCGATGAGCAAATTATTCAGTTGCAGCAAGCCAATTCTCGCTTAGTTGTTGCCGCCATTAGAGCGCAGGAACTGGCAGGACAAATTGAAGTTGCCAATAATCAGCTTGATCATTTGGCCCACCATGACGTTCTTACCGGATTACCTAACCGAATATTGCTGAATGATCGACTTAACCAGGCTATTGAATTAGCCCGGCGCCAAGGCCGAGCGGTGGCGGTGATGTTTCTGGACCTCGATCAATTTAAATTTATCAACGATTCTTTGGGCCACGCCGTCGGCGACCAATTGCTGCAGTCGGTAGCGCGTTGTTTGGTCAGTTGCGTGCGTCACTCCGACACGGTGAGTCGTCAGGGTGGTGATGAATTCGTACTTTTGCTTACCCGTGTTGAATACGCGGAGGATGCGGCGCGTTCTGCCCAAAAAATAATTGCCGCGCTCGCGCTTTCTCACCGCATTGGCCAACATGATCTCCACATTGGCGCAAGTATCGGCATTAGCATTTTTCCCACAGACGGCAAAGATGCGGACACTTTGCTAAAGAGCGCGGACACGGCCATGTATTTTGCCAAGGAAAGTGGCCGTAATAATTACAAATTCTTTGAGCAAAGTATGAATGTGAAGGCCGTACAACGGCAATTTATCGAAGCGGGCTTGCGCCGTGCGCTGGAGCGGAACGAATTTGTGCTGATGTATCAGCCGAAGGTAAATCTTAGTAGTGGCGAGATTGTTGGTGTTGAAGCACTTATCCGTTGGCAGCATCCAGATCTAGGGCTGCTGTTGCCTGAAAATTTCATCTCCGTTGCCGAGGACTGCGGCCTTATCTTGCCCATTGGCCGTTGGGTGCTACGGCAAGCGTGTATGCAAGTTCGGCATTGGATGGTCGCGGGCTTGCCGCCAATCCCTGTTGCCGTCAATGCGTCAGCGATTGAGTTTCGCGCCAAGGATTTTCTCGAAAATATTCGTAATACGCTAGCTGAGTCGGGTTTGGACGCACGTTTTCTAGAAATTGAACTCACTGAGAGTGTGCTCATGCGCGATCCTAAATCTGTCGACGCCGTGCTGCGTGAATTTGCGGAATTAGGCGTAAAACTGGCAATTGATGATTTCGGAACAGGCTATTCCAGCCTCAGTTATTTGCGACAATTTCCGATTGATACCCTGAAAATCGATCAATCCTTCGTGAATCACATGACCAGCAATTTGGACGATGCAACCATTGTCAGCGCCATCATTAGTATGGGAAAAAGCCTTAAGCGTCGTGTTATCGCCGAGGGAGTGGAAACACAGGAGCAATACGCATTTCTGTTGACTCACCATTGCGATGAAGGTCAAGGTTTATTTTGGTCGCCCGTTGATGGCGGAAGCCATGGCGACGTTATTGCGAGAAAGAATGCTGTATAAACGAATGAATAAGAGTAAGAATGATCAGGCCGCAGAATTGGCTCAATAAAAATCAGTAGCGCTGTTTTGGCAGCGCTACTGTTACCGCTTAGAATTTGTAAACACCGCCAAGATACCAGGCATTCACGTTATCTTTGGATCCATCAACACCGGATATGTCGGTGTAAATTTGGTATTCCGCGCGCGCGGTCCAATTTTCGGTCAGGTCGAAATTTCCGCCGAGTCCGAAATAGGGCTTTATTGTATTGTCGTTTTTCACTGCAACGCCTTGAATAACGCCCGTGTTTGTAACGTCATATTTGACCATTCCTAGGCGACCGAAAAGGCTGAAGCGCTCCGCAATCGGAAATGCGCCCAAGGCACTGACGGTCCAGGCATTGGCTTCTTGCTTCGCGTTAACATTGTTGTCCTCACCCTTGAACAGGGTGCCAAAGCTGGTGTAACCCAACTCTGCCGCAAAATTTGGATTGAGCTGAAAACCCACTTCTCCACGCAGACTGGCATCACTGCTATCGCAATTGGCAATATTGTTACAATATTTCTTTGCTTCCGCTTTGCCCGCATCTAATCCTACGTAAATTTTTTCTCCGAAAGCATGCGCTACGTTTACACCCATTGTGCTAACAATAGCAGCGCACAATAAGCTCCGTTTGATGGTGTTCTTAATCATCTTAAATTCCTTTCAATGAAATAATTAACTTTAAACAAGGCTAGGCATTAGCCTGAGGCAGAGAATAGGCTGTTAAAGTGGTCCGGTCTGTGTGATGAATAACATAGGCGCGGAAAGTGTGATCAAAGTTTAGTCACTCTATTAATGGTTGAGGAAGACTGACGCTTTATGGCAACAGATAATTGACTTCAATTCGTTGATTGGCAATCTGGAGTTCACCAATGTGTTACACCGCACAGAGGGAAATGAATGTTCGTAGTAGTCTTGGATCTTGATCGCGGGGACTTGTAGGACAAGCGTTCTGTGATCCGTTAAAACGTCAAACAGACGGATAGACTCTAATGGCTAGTTGGATGAAAAGGAGAATTAAGAATGAAGGTTTCTAGGACGATTTTGGTGGTGAGCACGTCGATAGTATTTGCTGTCGCACTGGCGGCATGCGATAAGCCAGGGCCAGCTGAAAGTGCAGGTAAGTCTATCGATCAATCAATGGAAAAGGCTGGCGATAAAATTGACGCGGCTTCCGACAAACTAGGAAAGGAAAGCGACAAGGCCGGTGAGGCGTTGGAGGATGCGGCGATCACAACTAAGATCAAGGCGGCCATACTTGCAGAACCTGGACTCAGAGTTCTGCAAATCAATGTTGATACGGTAAATGGTGCGTCAACTCTAAGCGGAACGGTTGACTCGAAAAGCGACAGCGATAGAGCCAAAGAAATTGCGGGCTCTATTTCTGGAGTGAAACGCGTGGACAATCAATTGGTGTTGAAGTCGCCAAAGTAGAACACATTTCTGTGGCCGTTTTATAACGTGCACGTGAATATCCTAACAGATTCAACATTCGTCGCAAAGGAAACTAACGGCCTGCGTGGCGTGAAATAGCGGCAGATATTGATTCAACTTTTAATATTTTTTACACACTGGAGTATTCAATTATGGCCATTACAACAGACGATTTTAGCCGTACCAAGGGCAAATTGGTAGACGACTTTAAGGACGTTGTCGAGAATGCGGAAAACTTGCTGCAAGCAACCGCCAAGGTTACTGGGGAGAGTTTTGCTACAGAGCGTGCGAAATTGGGCGAGAAATTAAAACAGGCGAAAATGCGTTTGGTTGAGGTTGAGCAGCGCGTTGTAGACAAGGCTAAGTATGCGGCCGAAGCAACTGACCACTATGTGCATGACAATCCATGGACGGCAGTTGGCGTGAGCGCAGCCGTTGGCATGTTAATTGGATTTTTGGTTGCGAAACGTTAATTGTTTTATTGAGGAAGAGCCTGTGGAGCGTGACGTAGACCTTAAACGAGCGCCTTCAGGCGTCTTCGATTCAGTTAGACATTTGCTTGCGAGCATCGCAGCGCATTTGCATACCCGGCTAGAACTATTCTCCATCGAGTTGGCCGAGGAAAAGCAAAGGCTCATTACCCTGTTATGCCATGTTGTGACGGCGCTGTTCTTATTCTGCGCGACAGTGGCGCTGACAATGTTGTTAATTATTGCGGCCTATTGGGATACGCCTTACCGCCTCTATGTCATCGGTAGCCTAGCATTGCTGGTGCTGATTGCAACGTATGTGGTGTTTGCCAAGGTGCGCGATCAACTTCGGTCCGGGCCACGCCTTTTCGAAGCGAGTTTACATGAGCTATACAAGGATCGGCAGCATTTGGATTCACAACGATGACGGCGAAGGGCATTGCGTTGGAACGCAAACGCGCGGCACTCATCGCACAAATAACCGTTGAACGCGCTTTGTTGGCGCAACAAGGGGCTACCCTGCGACCTGCTGCATTGATGATTGATCGCGTGAACGCGGGTGTAAATTTTGTAAAATCGCATCCAGTGATTCTGCTGTTACCTATTACCATCCTAACATTAAGACGTCCGCGCCAGTTGCTAGTGTCGGTTGTTAAGGGCATTGGGGTATGGCGGCTCCTTCAATTTGGTCGACATCGACTTCGGTAAGGACGGTGGAAAAGGTCACTAACGGTGACTGTGCTGAAGAATAACGTTACGAATAGAAGTACCGCCAAATGGATATGGATAACGCCGCAATTTTTCGCTATTTGCGCTCGCTTAGAACGCGACTTTTCCCTGTTGGCCTTACGCATAGGCGTGCTTTTGACGAACCACCCCTTCGATCTGAATTGTTCAGCGCTGATCAAATGGAGCACCATGGCAGGCGATTGGCTGCTGTTCACAAATTAATGGAGGAACGGCCGCAAGATCAATTGCTGGCACGTTTGGCGGCGAATGAAGCGGTGTTGATTAACGTTTGCGGCCGCCTCGCGGAGACAGTTAAATCAGACCGGCAGGTTTCACCTGCAAGTGAATGGTTACTTGATAACTATTATCTAATTGAAGAGCAAATACGTACCGCCAAACGGCACCTACCCAAGGGCTACAGTCGGGAATTGCCGCGCTTGTTGAGCGGCACGTCGGCTGGATTACCTCGTGTGTACGATATAGCTCTAGAAATCATTTCGCACGGCGATGGCCGCGTAGATCCGGAAATTCTTAGCCGATTTGTCTCAGCTTACCAAAAAGTCAGCGTGCTCAACTTGGGTGAGCTGTGGGCCATACCTATTATGCTGAGATTGGCGCTAATCGAAAATTTACGCCGTGTTGCTGTTCGTATTGCCGCCGGTAGAGCCGATTGCGACAGCGCGATGGATTGGGCAGATCGGATGATCGCTGTTGCGGAAGATAATCCGAAGAATTTGGTGTTGATCGTGGCGGAAATGGCGCGCGCGTATCCACCAATGACAACAGAGTTCGTGTCGGCATTTACGCGTCGGCTGCATAAAAACGGTCTCGCATTGGTCTTGCCGCTAACGTGGATTGAACAAGTGTTAGCCGAGCAGGGCGTGACTATTGAGCAATGGGTTAGGGCGGGCGCTCAGCAGCAGGCAGTTGAACAGGTCTCGATTAGCAACAGCATTGGGAGTTTGCGGTTTCTCGGAAGGATGGATTGGTGCGCGTTTGTTGAAACGATGAGCATCGTTGAGGGAACATTGCGTGAAGATCCTGCTGGCGCCTACGACAAGATGGATTTTGTGACGCGGGATCGCTATCGGCACGCGGTTGAATCCATCGCCAAGGCCAATCGGTTAACCGAAGCGGAGGTGGCGCGCAACACGATCACGCTTGCACAGCGCGCGCAGGCTGCAGAATTGGGGAACCCAAGTGGGTCGGAACACGTGGGGCATGTCGGTTACTATCTCATTGGCAGGGGATTGCAAATTCTCGAAGCAGATTCGCGGTCGCGCTTTTCCGTTGCTGGAGTATTCACAAAAATTGGCCGCCGTCGACCGTTGGCGACATATCTCGGTATGATTTCCGTGCTTACCCTGCTCTTTAGCACGGCTCTTTTGATGATCGTGCAGGTTCAGTACATGACGGTTCCGATGCAGTTAGTGTTAGCAACACTCGTTATATTGACCACCAGTCAACTCGCCCAGGCCTTGGCCAATTGGCTGGCAACGTCGCTTGTACGTCCACATTTATTGCCACGCATGGATTTTTCCACCGGTATTCCCGAGCAATTTCAAACGCTGGTAGTGGTGCCCACTCTGCTCACTGACACGTTGGGAGTCGACGACCTTGTTGAAGCGTTGGAGGTACGCTTTTTGGCAAATCGGGACGACCATTTGTTTTTTGGACTTCTGACTGATTTTAAAGACGCAGAGGCAGAAATTCTCGTCGGCGACGCGCTGTTATTGCGGCGTGCTGAGGCGGGAATTGTCGGATTAAATGAGAAATATAGTGCAGGCGGGAAGAACATTTTTTTTCTTTTTCATCGCTCGCGCCGCTGGAACCCTTACGATCAGATTTGGATGGGTTACGAACGAAAGCGCGGCAAACTTGCAGATTTAAATGCGTTGTTGCGTGGCGATGCGGGCGAGAGATTCTCCACTGTTGTGGGTAATACGGCGTTTCTCATAGACATAAAATATGTTATCACCTTGGATACGGATACTCGCCTGCCTCGCGACGCTGCACGACAATTTGTGGGGGCGATGGCGCACCCGCTGAATCGACCACGTTATAACACAGAACGCACGCGAATTCGCGAGGGTTACGGTATTTTACAGCCTCGTGTTTGTGTGAGCGTGGAAGGCGCAAACCGGTCACGCTATGCGCGCTTGCACAGCCTTGACGCAGGAATCGACCCTTACACTCGCGCGATTTCTGATGTGTATCAAGACGTGTTCGATGAAGGCTCATTCATCGGCAAGGGCATTTACGAGATTGATGCGTTCGAGCGTGCGCTGAATCAGCGCTTTCCAGAGAATCGGATTCTTAGCCACGATTTGCTGGAAGGGTGTTACGCACGGGCAGGATTGCTGAGTGATGTGCATTTGTATGAGGATTTTCCGGCGCATTACAGTTCCGATGTGAGTCGCCGCCATCGCTGGATACGCGGCGACTGGCAGCTTACAGGGTGGTTGTGGTCACGCGTGCCCGGTCCGCGTGGGCAGTCTCAATCGAACGCGCTGTCGTGGTTGTCACAATGGAAACTGTTCGACAATCTCCGGCGCAGTTTGGTGCCACCGTCATTGCTGTTATTGTTTTTGTTGGGTTGGTCGTTGTTGGCATCGCCCGGTTTTTGGACTTTGGCGGTGCTCGCCATTGTCCTAGTTCCGCCGCTCATTGTGTCCGTGTTAGAGGCGAGTGGCAAGCCACACGATGTGGTGTTAAGTCAGCATTTTACCGCAGTACGCGAGTCGGTTGCCCAGCGTTCAGCGCAAGTCGCCTTGACGCTGGCGTGCTTGCCGCATGAATCTTACTTCACCCTGGACGCTATTGTGCGCACGGTCGGGCGGTTGGTGTTTACGCATAAGAAATTATTGGAGTGGAATCCTTCAGGCGAAGCGGCTCGCAACAGTCGCACGGATTTCGGCAGCCTATTACGCATGATGTGGATTTCTCCGTTGATGGCAGTGGTCGCAGCGCTCTACCTGATCCTGTTTAACGCTTCTGCGCTTGTGGCGGCTGCCCCAATTTTGCTTTTGTGGTTCGTTTCTCCCGCGTTGATGTGGTGGCTGAGTCAACCCATTAAACGCTACGAATCACAGCTTACTTCGGTGCAGACCACTTTCTTGCGCAAACTCTCGCGTAAGACCTGGGCGTTTTTCGAGACATTCGTCGGGCCGGAAGACCACTGGCTTCCGCCAGACAATTATCAGGAATATCGCGGGGCAACGGTTGCGCATCGCACGTCGCCGACCAATATCGGAATGGCACTTTTGGCGAATTTAAGCGCCTATGATTTTGGCTACATCCAGGCAGGACAACTCATCGACCGCACTGGAAAGACGTTGCGCACGCTGGAAGGATTAGAGCGCCATCGTAGTCATTTCTACAACTGGTATGACACCTTATCGCTCAAGCCGCTGCATCCAAAATATATTTCGACGGTTGACAGCGGAAATTTGGCAGGTCATTTGCTGACTTTGCGGCCGGGTTTATTTGCGCTTGCCGACAGTCCCATTTTACATCAGCGATGGCTTGAGGGCTTGCACGACACGTTTGGCATCTTAGTAGATATGGCACAGAGTTCGTCCCTAGCTCAGCTCGCGCAGTTTGAGGTTGAGTTTCAGGCAATGTGCGTTAATGTCCCTAGCACGCTTGAAGAAGCGTGGCGGAGTCTTGGTCTAATTTCGCGCCAGGCTGAAGCATTTTCTGACAGTCTCGACACGGACCCCGTATGGGTTCAAAAACGGATCGAGCGGCGAAAACACGAGGATCAAGAACGCGTTATTGCAGCACTTTCCAATCGACAATATATTGGCAGTCAAATTGTTGCTTATACAGCGGTAGATGAAGACTCCCCGCATCATCCTAACGTCGATCATGCGAGTTCAGTGCGCTCAGAAACAGTATTTAAAAACGACGTGAGCTGGTGGGCGCAGACGTTGGCCCGCCAATGCCGTAACGCGCTTGACGAGTTAACGTTTTTCGCTCCATGGCTGTTGTTGCCCGTTACGTCAAACGAGCGCGATTACTTGCCGTTTCATAACGCCATACCTACGTTACGTGAACTTGCTTTGCTTGACAGATTAAGCCTGCCAACATTGGAATACCCGCGTGGTAGCGCAACCACGGAAGTAGAGCGCACGTGGTTGGATGACCTTCGACGAGCGATGACGCTAGCGAGTGATCGCGCGAAGATCCAAATTGCGGACACTGAAAAATTGGCCATCCAAGTCGGTGAATTGGCGAATATGGAATTCGGATTTTTGTATGACAAGACGTCGCGTTTGCTCGCGATTGGGTATAACGCCACTGAATTGCGGCGTGATACAAGTTACTACGATTTGCTGGCCTCGGAGGCCAGGCTGATTAATTTCGTTGCCATCGCGCAGGGTCAGGTGCCACAGGAAAGCTGGTTCGCCCTGGGGCGGCTGCTAACGACGGCAGGCGGCGAGCCGATTCTCCTTTCCTGGAGCGGTTCAATGTTTGAATATTTGATGCCGCTGTTAGTGATGCCTACCTATGAAAACACTTTACTTGATCAGACCCTTAAGGCGGCCGTGGAACGGCAAATTGAATATGGGCGGCAACGCGGAGTGCCGTGGGGTATGTCGGAATCGGGTTATAACTTGGTCGACGTTCATCTTAATTATCAATATCGAGCCTTCGGCGTGCCTGGTTTAGGACTCAAGCGCGGCCTTGCTGATGACTTAGTGATTGCGCCCTATGCCTCGGCGCTAGCGCTAATGGTGGCGCCTGAGGCCGCCTGCTTAAACTTGCAGCGGCTTACAACGGAGGGTTTTGCAGGAAAATTTGGTTTGTACGAGGCGGTGGATTTCACCCCGTCGCGGCAACGGCGCGGAGAGTTGCGTGCTGTGGTGCGATCCTACATGGCGCATCACCAGGGCATGAGTTTGCTCTCGATGGCCTATTTGCTGTTAAATAGACCGATGCAGAAGCGGTTTGAGTCAGATCCCCTTTTTCAGGCGACGCTGTTACTGCTTCAAGAGAGAATTCCTAAAACTACCCCGCTATTATCTAATGTGGCGCAGATGTCCGAATCTAAGCTCGCGTCCGCAACGCCAGAAACATCAATTCGCGTTTTCAATAGCGCCGACACGCCAATACCGGAAGTACAGTTACTGTCCAATGGCCGCTATCACGTCATGATCACGAATGCCGGCGGTGGTTATAGCCGTTGGAACGATCTAGCTGTCACGCGTTGGCGTGAAGACACGACGCGTGATCACTGGGGCACTTTTTGCTATTTGCGGGATGTGAGCAGCGGAGACGTTTGGTCGGCTGCCTATCAGCCGACGCGGGTGCAGCCGGAAAATTATGAAGCTATTTTCTCGGAAGGGCGTGCTGAATTTCGCCGTCGTGACGGTGATTTCGAAACGCATACCGAAATTGTGGTGTCGCCCGAAGACGATATCGAACTGCGTCGCGTTCACATCACCAATCGTGCGCAGACCCGCCGCACGATATCAGTGACAAGTTATGCAGAGGTGGTATTGGCTTTAGCCGCTGCCGACGCGTCGCACCCCGCCTTTAGCAATTTATTTGTGCAGACTGAGCTGATTGAAGATCGACAGGCCATACTGTGTACGCGTCGACCACGCTCGCGCACCGAGCTGGTGCCGTGGATGCTACATTTGATGGCGGTGCACGGTGCGGATATCGCAGAAATTTCCTATGAGACCGACCGCATGCAGTTTCTCGGTCGGGGCCGAACTGCCGCCGATCCACATGCCCTTAACGTTACTATGGGTCTGCCAAGCACATTGTCTAACAGTCAGGGTTCGGTACTGGACCCGATCGTCGCGATTAGCTACACCTTTACCCTCGATCCGCAACAAACGGTCGTCATCGACATGGTGACGGGCATGGCAGAAAGCCGTGACGCGGTTTTAGGTCTGGTCGAAAAATATCACGATAGACGGTTGGCGGACCGAGTGTTTGAACTGGCGTGGACGCACGCCAATGTCGTGCTGCGCCAGCTTAATGCCAGTGAGGCCGATGCGCAACTCTATGGACGGCTGGCCAGTTCCGTGATTTATGCCAACGCCACGTTGCGTGCAGACGTTAGCATTTTATTGCAGAATCGCCGCGGTCAATCGGGATTGTGGGGCTACGCCATTTCGGGTGACTTGCCTATCGTGCTGGTGCAGATTAACGACACGGCTAACATTGAATTGGTGCGCCAATTGGTGCAAGCGCACGCCTACTGGCGTTTAAAGGGTCTGGCGGTCGATTTGGTGATTTGGAATGAGGACCACGCCAGTTACCGTCAGGTGCTCCAAGATCAAATTATCGGATTGATTGCAGGCGGCGTCGAGGCAAATGTTATTGATCGTCCGGGCGGGATTTTCGTGCGTGCTGCGGAATTGATCTCAAATGAAGACAGAGTCTTGTTTCAATCGGTTGCGCGCGTCATTCTCAGTGACAGGCGGGGAACGCTGGCGGAACAACTTAATCGCCGTAGCGCTAAAGAACTGCGCGTTCCGCGTTTGCAATCCATCCGCACCCACCGCGCTGAAACCGCTACGGTACCGATGCCCCGCGATCTGATTTTGCACAATGGATTGGGAGGGTTCACGCCCGACGGTCAAGAGTATGTTATTACTACGACGGCCACGCAAGTGACGCCCGCGCCATGGGTGAATGTGTTGGCAAATCCGCATTTCGGCACCGTTATATCTGAGAGCGGTCAGACGTATACCTGGAGTGAGAACGCGCATGAGTTCCGTCTCACGCCCTGGCATAATGATCCCGTGTCAGACGTCGGCGGCGAAGTGTTTTATTTGCGCGATGAAGAGACTGGCCACTTCTGGTCGCCGACGCCATTGCCTTGCCGTGGTGTGAATCCCTATGTTAGTCGACATGGTTTTGGTTACAGCGTTTTTGAGTACAGTGAAGGTGGTATAAGCTCTGAACTCTGGGTTTATGTGGCATTGGATGCGGCCGTAAAGTTTTCAGTGCTAAAAGTGCGCAACCACTCAGGCCGAGCACGACGGCTTTCGGCGACAGGTTATGTGGAATGGGTGTTAGGCGATTTGCGACCCAAGTCGACGCCACACGTGACGACCGAATTAGACGCCGATAGCGGGGCATTGTTCGCACGCAATCCCTATAACACGGAGTTTGCTGACCGAATTGGATTCTTTGATGTGGATGACGCCACCCGCACGATCACGTGTGACAGAATGGAGTTTATCGGCCGCAATGGCTCGCTTAAAGACCCGGCAGCGATGGCGCGCGTTCGGCTTTCCGGTAAGACAGGCGCAGCGCTGGATCCTTGCGCTGCAATTCAAGTGCAACTTGACTTGGCTGATGGCCAAGAACGTGAAATTGTGTTTCGATTGGGACAGGCTGGACGCCGTGGCAGTGATGATGCACGGCGGTTAGTTTACCGATTCCGAGGGTCGGCAACTGCCCATTCGGCGCTGAGTGCGGTGCACGGGTATTGGAACCGTACACTCGGCGCCGTTCAAGTAGAAACGCCAGACGTCGCGTTAAATTTACTGACCAACGGTTGGCTCGTGTACCAAACCTTGGCGTGCCGTTTGTGGGCGCGCAGCGGTTACTATCAATCGGGTGGCGCGTTCGGATTTCGCGATCAGCTGCAAGATGTAATGGCATTGATTCATGCCGAGCCGCAACGTGTGCGCGAGCAATTGCTGCTGTGTGCGGCGCACCAATTTGTGCAAGGCGATGTGCAACATTGGTGGCATCCGCCGACGAGCCGGGGGGTGCGCACGCGCTGTTCCGATGATTATCTCTGGTTACCGCTGGCAGTGTGCCGGTATGTGCGCTGCACGGGTGACACGGGTGTGTTAGATGAGCTGGTCCCCTTCCTTGAAGGCCGATCAGT
>JANOTC010000628.1:0-2618 GCA_031416175.1 Gammaproteobacteria bacterium | reverse complement strand
CATCTTGGTGATGCCGGGCTATTCGGGCCGTTGTATTAACGACCACACGGTAGAAGGATCGTACTTAGATCGATCTTTGCCACTGTCGCTACGGTGGCAGAAGGTGTTGTCCCCAAAGGGGTTATCGCTGCGGCCGTGGGGTGTCTTCTGTCGTCGTCACGCCGGGCTATTGTGGCCTGTCTATTGGGCTGGTCCTTACGTCAAAGTCATATTTACCTCCTTAATTCGTGCCCGCGTTATGGCAAGGGGTACAAGGGCGTTCTAGCTATTTGGCATGGCTGGTTTCTGTCTAGCCAACTCAGCTTTTCCGCCGTAATACGTTTGACCCGCCTCAAGCCCACTGCGACGCGCGACTATAGAAGGTCGTTCGGCGGCAGTAGCGTTTAGCAGTGCCACAAAAATGTAACATTTCTGTAGTAAATTGCGCCTTGTCAGACTTTCGTAGAAGGCAGATTGACGCCGCGTGATCATACGCTACCCACTCAGACGTGGATCGGCAATTGACGAGTACTAGAGTCGTCGTCACTAGCCGACACAGCACAAAATCTAAGTAACTTTCACCGTGCGCTCGGATGTGCTTCTAAAAGACTTTAGTTAGGAGCTGCGGAGAACGGCTGAGGCCGGACGGACCCATGTAAATTCATACGTGAGAGTCGAATAACGCAAATGTTCTTGCTCCCAATCATCGCCATATTAGCTTCAATCGTTGCCACCCTTGCCTTGATTTTCAGTCCTGCGACGGGGTTGTTGCTCGCTTTTCTCGTTCGCCCAGTAGTCGATACGGCTTTCGACCAAAGCCTAGGTGTTGGCCTCAGGCTAACTGAAGCTTTTAGCGTGGTAGTGCCGTGCTGCATATTCTTCCATATGTTGTTTACCGCAAAGGGTTCGAGCGGCTTGGCGTTGATGCCACTCAGGGCAATTTGGTTGATCTGGGTGGCCGATGTGATACTTTTTTCCGTAATTATAATGGTTTTTCAGGGGCCAATGGATGGGTTGAATGTGCTGTTCCGCCATCTGAACGGTTTCATGGGATTTTACGCAATCCAAGCGTTCTTGCGGGAAGAGAGGGATTTGAGAAGATTTCTTCTTTTTTTAATCCTTGCAGGTCTGTTCCCAGTTGGAGTTGGTGTCTATCAGTTGGTAACGGGATATCAATGGCATGCAACATATGCAGAAGGTTTGGAAAGAAATATTGGCTTGTACCACAGCGCAATTATCGTTCGTTACTATTCGATGCAAACAATATTCGCTCTCTTACTGTTTTCTGCGCTGTACCTTAGGGGTGCTGTGGTGTTCAACATTGCGGCAGCGATCTACGGTGTTTTGTCCGCGGCGGTAATGTTCAAGGCTTACAGTAAATCTGGGATGGCCACTCTCGCTCTGTGGTTCTTGGCGTGGACACTGCTCCAAAAGAAATTCTTGATGCTTTTAATTACATCTTTGGCCGCCTTTGTCGTCGCCGCTTACTACTCAAGCGAAATCATTGACGAAATACTACAAATATTTGGCAAAGAAATCGGCGTGATGGAAGGTACGATGAAAACGGAGCGGTCTTTTGCGGGGCGATGGTATCTCTGGCAGCGACTGTGGGCGGAGTGGGAAAACCTCCCGGTCCTCGGCAAGTTATTCGGCGCCGGTCGAACCGCACTTGGGGCTCACAATGACTATCTGCAGATACTCTTCCACGGTGGAATCGTTGGCTTGGGGATCTATGTGCTTCTACTATTCTCTGTCGGTCAGCGAATTTTGCGCGATCTTATGGTAAGAGTCGACCCCCTTGCTGTCGCTGCTCTTCTAGCATTCATCATGTGGATGGTAGATACCCTGGGGCTCGTTCCTAGTGCTTATTCAGGTTACCAATGGTTTGTTTGGGGCGTTATTGGTTTGAGCTTAAGGAAAAGGCTCGATGAGGCAAAGTCTGTCGGCGTTAACCCGCGTGCGGTGTAGACACTGCCACTAACTCTGCCACTGTCAATAGGTGTCGATGGTTGCCGGCCCAGGCCTCGAAGCAGCGGTTATGGGTATTTGCACGAATCTCGGTACATCATCAGTCATGGTCACTAAAGGTAAAAATAAGCAATATGTGTGGGATTAACGGAATCTTGAGCCTGGATGCTGCGAGTGGCTCCGCGCAACTGCAGAGAATGGAACGCCAGGTGGGGACAATGAACGACATACTGATCCATCGTGGGCCAGACGGGGCAGGCGTATTTGCGAAGGAACATATCGCGTTTGGGCACCGGCGCCTTAGTATTCTCGATCTCAGTGAAAACGGGGCGCAGCCGATGTTTAACGAAGACGAGTCGGTTGTCATCGTTTTCAACGGGGAGATCTATAACTACCTTGAGATTATACCGGATCTCATTAAGCGCGGGCACCAGTTCCGGTCTCGGTCAGACACCGAGGTAATTATTCATGCCTATGAGGAATATGGTCCGGACTGCGTCAAGCTCTTCAATGGCATGTGGGCGTTTGCTCTCTATGATTTCCGAAACAAACTGTTCTTCGCGTCCCGCGACCGTTTTGGGGTAAAGCCTTTTTATTACTATCAAGACCGCGAGCGGCTCGTATTCTCAAGTGAGATCAAGGCCATCCTTAAAGTTGTCGAGGCGAATCAG
>JANOTC010000627.1:0-1631 GCA_031416175.1 Gammaproteobacteria bacterium | reverse complement strand
CGACTGTGCGCTTCGCATAGTCGCGTATTAAAGGCGTGCACGTGGATAGCCTTCTCGCGCCGTTTTCGTCTAGTTTTTCAGGATTTAATTGACGTAAACACGCGGGTGAAATCGCTCTAAATTCGCCGATGTCTGCTGTAGACCGCATGTTTTACGTTACCGTTAAGTGGAAACGCAGTAAATCATAGGGAGAGGGGCGAATGTAAGCTAGGGTGCCGTAAGCTCACGAAATATCTTCGATTATCTCCCAAGTTCTGGACTCCCGAACTGTTCGAGAAAATTCAGTCTCGCAAAAAAGGGAAAGATATTTATAGAATTACATCCGTTAAGGAAATGAATGAGATTATCAAGCGGTTTGACTGCTCTGATGTTCGCATATCTCAACCGCATCCAGCCGACGCCAAAAAGCGTCGCGGCTGATGCAAGGCGTTATAAGCCAACGAGAGTTAACAAATGACATACGAAGAATTCAACGAATATTGTAAGTCGCTTCCCGCTACGACATATATTGTTCAGTGGGGGAATTCACATGTCTGGAAAGTCGGTGGCAAAGTTTTCGCAATTGGTGGCTGGGAGCATGCAGATAAACCGGCATTTACATTCAAAACATCAGAGCATAATTTTCTCTATTTAAACGAAATGCCCGGATATAGACCAGCTCCTTACCTTGCCTCACGTGGAATGAGCTGGATGCAGCAATATGATGCTGAGGAAAATGGAGATAGCGATCTGAAATATTATATTGGTGAGTCACATCGCATAGTGTCGTCAGGCTTAACTAAGAAAAAACAAAAAGAACTAGGTCTAAATCAGGATTGATTGCGAAATTGGAGTCAATGCGCAAAATGACTTATGCCAGACGTTAGGCGAATGAAAAAACTATGATTCAGCGAACAATGTTTGTCCTGGCCGTTCCAAGTCTAGACAAATCCATGCGGTTCTATCGAGATGTGCTTGGCTTCGAGATCAGAGAAATTGGTGATCCTGGGTGGCGGATGTATGTGCGGGATGAGACACGAATAATGGCGGGTGAGTGCCCCGACGCAACACCACCTGCCGATTTAGGCGATCATTCCTATTTTAGTTACTTCGTTGTTGAGGACGCGCAAACGTATTTTGACGAAGTGAAGTCGCGTGGGGCAGAAATTTTGAAATCGATTCGTGATGAACCTTGGGGGATGCGTGAGTTTGCGCTGCGTACTGCTGACGGTCACAGAATAATGGTAGGCCAAGAACTGTGAAAAAGTTCGCCATGGTATCGCCTAAAAATACGCCCGTTCGGATGCAAACGCCGCTGCGCTTCGTTTGCACCGCACAGCTCGATCGTTAGAAGGCTACCCATCGCATGGAGATACTCGAAATTACACTTGCACTGGCCTTAGTAGTTGTTGTGTCGGCGGTCCTGTATCTGAAGTACCGGCTGAACAACGTGCGAGACAATAGAGACCTTGAGTCCGTCCTTGGTTCGGAGGTTAAAAAGGTCACCCGCGGTCGTGAACCTTCGCATTGTTTAGTAATTGGTGTTTACAAGGATGAAGAATCATTCGTTAAGGGCTACGGAACGACAAACAAAGAAGACCCTGCCGTCCCAGTTGACTTAACGGTTTTTCAAATTGGATCTGTCAGTAAGA
>JANOTC010000626.1:0-5627 GCA_031416175.1 Gammaproteobacteria bacterium | reverse complement strand
CGACTGTGCGCTTCGCATAGTCGCGTATTAAAGGCGTGCACGTGGATAGCCTTCTCGCGCCGTTTTCGTCTAGTTTTTCAGGATTTAATTGACGTAAACACGCGGGTGAAATCGCTCTAAATTCGCCGATGTCTGCTGTAGTCCGCATGTTTTACGTTCCCGTTAAGTGGAAACGCAGTAAATCATAGGGCGCGGGGCGAATGTAAGCTAGGGTGCCGTAAGCTCACGATTCTTCGTGGTATGACTCTGTTGGGCTTTTTTTACAGCGGAACTGACAATAGCCGTGATCGTTCCCGCCTTCGCGTACCAAAATGGTGACTGTTTTTGGCGGGATTACGCTTACCTTTATGGCCGATTACGCTTATCGTAAATGATTCGACTGGTGCGACGCTAACCCGTAGTCTATAAATAATAAACAGGTACTTATTAAGGATTTCAAATGGAAGACCTGATTTCTCGGTTGTTGACTACCGAGCTAGAGGCGGAGGCCTTAGTGGCCGACGCGAAGCTCAAATACGACGAGCTGGTGCAACGCGCTCAGGAAGAGGCGCGTGCCGCTGAGGTAGCATTGGATTTACATGTCCCAGAACTGCGAAGTCAACGCGTCGACCAGGAGGCGGCGCGCGCAGTTCTGGTGATTGCAGAACTCAAACAGCGTTACGACGAACTTCATCGCGAACAGCATGCCCGTGCCGAACAACGCGCTGGCGAGGCACTGGAGCTGGCCATGGCCATCCTGCTTGATGCAGAGCGCGCTTAGCACATGTCGGCAGCGGCCCAATTTGCCTATCTTCATGCACGCGTTTCTGTGCTATCCGAACGGTTGCTTGCGCCGCAAACGTTGTTTGATTTGATCCAAGCCAGCCCGGATGAAGAACGTGCGACGCTGAATGCCGCAGGCCTCGCTGGATTGGTCGGCGATGTCGCTAATAACAGTCAGGTGTTAGAGCAGCGGCTTGTCTCGGCACTGATTCGGGACGCAGAGATATTGTCGCATGCGCTCACCGGCATAGCGCGTGACCTGTTAATTTATTGGATTCGACGGTTTGACTTAGCTAATCTTAAGGTGATCATTCGCGGCAAGCTGTCTAATTTGCCAAATGACCAGATACGTTTGCGGCTACTGGATGTTGGCCGGTTCGGTACGTTGCCGGTCGAAGAATTATTGAGCACGGATGATCTCGCCGAATTGCTGCGGCATTTGGAGGCCACTCCCTATGCGGACATCGCGCGCCAAGCTCGCCGCGTATACGAGGAGCATCAGCCCGTCTTCGCGCTGGATGCAGCCATTGATCGGCGCTATTTTTCCGGGTTGATCCAACGTGCTAAAGCGGTGGGTGAGGGCGGCGGTGAGCCGTTGCGGGCTTTGGTTGGCAGTGTTATTGATCGGCTTAACGTGAGCTGGTTATTGCGTTATCGTTTTGCCTATCAACTGTCGTCGACTGAATCCTATTATTTGTTAATTCCCGCCGGTTTTCATGTTAGCGCCGAACGTTTGCGTGATTTGGCGCAATTGAGCGCCGTTGCCGACGTGCTGACGCAGATACCCACGCCTTTGCAGCGTGTTGTGGCTGGCTTGACCTCCACGCTCGCTGTGGATCGCGCGCTGGAGCGTGAAACGTGGCGCGTGGCCACTCTAACACTGCGCCGCACGGCCTTCAATTTGGCGCGTGCGTTAGCGTATTTGATTTTGCGTGAGCGCGATATCAATTTGGTTTACGCAGTGTTGCAAGGCAAGCGTCTGCGCCTCGATCCGGCGTTGATCCGTGTTGAGGCCCAAGGCGGCGGAGTTTTAGGTAACATCGGCACCCAATTTGGGTAGGCTGAGAAACACGTGCGAATGTCTAAAATAGAACGCAGTAATGCGACGTTTATCGGGCGATTTCCGAAAATTGATGCGTGGTTAATGCGTGTTCATACTGCGTAAAACCCGTTGGACTCACAGCTTGCGTCCTCATCATTGTTGATCAGTGCGGGTATACACCCTTCTGGTTCGCTGCGTGCGCGCCATGTCGCAGGTGGCGTACCCACATGCCGTTTAAACGCACGACTGAAAGCGGCCACGTTTTCGTAGCCGACGTTGGTCGCAATGTCATTAATGCCGCGTTGAGTTTCGTTTAAGAGTCTGCTTGCGACATTCATCCGCCATTTCGCCAGGTAGGCCATAGGGCTTTCGCCAACCGCCCCCGAAAAGCGCGCAGCAAAGCGTGATGGAGACATGGCTACATTTTCCGCTAGCCGAATGACTGACCAATTTTCTCCGGGCCGTGCGTGTATCAAGGCGATGGCGCGGCCCACGGTTGGATCTTTGAGACCCCTAAACCAACCGCGATCCAAGGGTTCGCCGGAGGCAAGATGTGCGCGTATGGCTTCTGCGCAGAGTAATTCTAATAATCGTTCAATGATGTAGTTTCCGCCGAGTGACCGTTTACTCGACTCGAAGGCCAACATTCGCGTTACCGCTTGACGGCTATTGTGTTCGTTTATGTGTGCCCCTGGCATGTGAAGCAAAGACGGTAAGGCGGCAAACATGGGGTTTAGGTGCGTGTCATGCATGTAGAACGCGCCGCATATCAGTTCGGTCGTGTGTGCGAGGTTTTTATCACGGGGCCGAAAGACGTTTTGGCCACGCAAGAGGGACTCGACTGGCGCAACCGACGTTTTGACGGACGCACCATTAGAAATGCGATGCGCGGCGCCGCCAAAACAAATGGCCAAATCTCCCGTTCCCAGTGTTACTGTTGTGCTGTCGTTAAGTGTTATCTCAACTTGTCCTCGGGTGACACAATGAAAGGGCACTACGCATATCCCGGTGCCGAGGCTCAAAAGCGCGCGTAAATGGTCCCCGGTGGGAATCGATACGGCCCAAGGTGGCGCGTATGTTTCATGTAACAACACACTTCCGCTAACTTTCATCGTCCGCAAGGCATCGCTCAAACAATCGTCTAGATCGCTACTGTCAGTCGTTTCAGCAAATAAATTAGTAGTTTCAAGCATTGTTCAACCTGATCGCGCCCTATAACCTGTAAGTGATTTTAATATTATCACGGTATTAAATAGCTCAGGAGGTTGAAAGATGAATTTATGGTGGACAAAGAAAGTGTTAGCGAGTGTAAAGTCAAACCGAGATCCCCTTTACAAGGCTGGATTGCTGGGTGTCATAGCCGTTGTCGTGGTGTCGTCAATGGTGGGCTGCAAGTCTTTGGTGCTCAAGACGGTAATGACAACGGTCGAACCCTACTTCCACGGCAAAGAGGTAGACGGCACTCAATTCGAGAAAATCACCGACAAAGTGTTTACGTTTCGTTGGAATTGGTATCGCAATCTCATCATAGTGACGGACGTCGGTTTGGTCGTGATTGATCCTATGAATTCAGACATGGCGACGGCGTTAAAAAAGGAACTCGTTCAGCTGTTTCCAGACAAAAAGGTACATACACTTATTTATTCTCATTATCATCTGGATCATACGAGCGGCGGTGCGTTGCTTGCGCCAAGTGAAGTCATTGCACATGAAAAGAGCGCGACGTATTGGAAAGATGTTGAGCATGGGGATGTGCTTGTGCTTGTGCCCACACGGCTGATACAGGGTGATACGACGCTTAGTATCGGCGGAGTCGAAATCAGAGCTTTATACATGGGCCTTTCTCATACCGATACGCTTTATGCGTTCCACCTTCCGTCAGAAAATCTAATTTTTACGGCCGATCTTGGTCTTGTTAAAAGTGTCGCGCCAGTGGGCGTGCCGGATCGTTACGCGCCGGGTTATCTCGCGGCGCTCAATCGACTTGCAGCCATAGACTTTCAGATCTTTGTTCCTTCACATTTTGGCTATGGAAAGAAGCAGGATCTATTGGACTGGCGCGATATGATGGAAGATAGTCGTCGCTTGGCCAGAGACGCGATTAAGTCTAACGGCGCTATTGGTACACGCGACAAGCAATTGCCTGCTTATTTCGACGCGGTCTATTACCCAATGCGTGACAAATACGGCAGTTGGCACGGCTTTAATGAGATGTTTATTTTAAATCTAGTGCGTGATATTGAAGGTGAAACGTTAGGTCATTAGTGTAACTCCCCTGGCACGCCACCCGCCGATAGGCTATACATAATAAACAGGAACTCATTAGGGATTCCGAATGGAAGGTCTTATTTTCCGGTTGTTAACGACGAAGCAATAACACCATGCTAACTCCGACGGCGATGCAGCACGTAACGCTGCAAGTGCTGACTGACATCGCACCGCAGGCAGCGTTGGTATTGGCTGAATGTGGTGTGTTTAACCCAGAGATTACCCCGCAGGCCTTGGCCAAGCAGTTGCCGGAAAGGCCCGGCGAGCATTACCGCGAATCGGTTCGCGGGGCGCAGGCGCGACTCGATAAAATCCTGTTGCATTGTGCCTATGAGCACGAAGGCCAAGATGCGGTGGCGGCGGTGCACGACGTCACCGCAACGCACGTCGTCGTTAGCGAGGCGCAACTGGAGGAAATGGACGACTGGCTGCAGAAAGTTTGGGCGAAATGTTCGGAGCATCAGGAGGGTCTGCGTCGCGCCGAAGAAAGTCTAAAGCGCGTGGATCAATTGGTTAGCACGCTCGATACCTTTGCCAGCCTGGATATTGATCTGGGCCTTCTGCAACGCGAAAAACTATTTCTCGACGTACGACTCGGTACCCTGCCTGCTGACAACGTGCCGCGATTACAAGAGGCGTTGGCCATGGCGGGTTATCTGTTAAGCACTTTTCTGCTGACTGATCGTAATGCGCATAGCCTCATCGCCGGTCCGACCGGGCGCGAGAAGGAAATTACAGCAGTGTTGCAGGCGGCGGGCTGGCATGCGATGGTGATTCCGGTGGAATTTCAAGGTCGTCCAGCGAGCGTGCGCACGTCTTTGCGCCAGCGTCGCGCGCAGATTGTCGCCGAAGTGGCGGCGCAGCGCGAACTTATCAAGACGACGTGTACGGCGTTACGCAAACAATGTGTGGCTGCGCAACGCACCTTAGCCATGGCTGTGCCCTTTTTGGATGTAGGCCATGCCTTGTGCGGACGCGGCGGGTTGACGGTGATGACGGGCTGGGTACCCACACGTGATGTGCCACGTTTGCACATGGCGCTATTGCAACGATTTAGTGATTGGCAGGTATTAAGCACACGTGATCCGCGACCTGAGGAGCGCGCGCACGTGCCCTCGGTCATGTATACACACCGCTTGTTGCGGCCTTTTGCCGCTTTGGTCAAAACCTACGGCATTCCACGTTATGGCGAAATTGATCCGACGCTCCCGTTCGGCGTAACGTTTATTTTGATGTACGGTATGATGTTTGGCGACGTTGGGCACGGAGCAGTGATTGCGTTGCTTGCCTTAGCGCTACGTCGCACGCTCGGCGATTTCACGTTTTTTGTCGTGGCGGCGGGAATGTCTTCGACCTTGTTTGGGTTTCTTTACGGCAGTTTTTTCGGCTACGAGCATGTGCTGCCGTCGCTGTGGATGTCACCCTTGGCGGACCCCATGCGCATGTTAACGTTGGCGCTGTATTGGGGTGTGGGTTTCATCGTGCTGGCGACGTTGCTCAACATTCGCAATCGACTCGTCGACGGTGAAGTCCGCAAGGCGCTAATGCATCGGCA
>JANOTC010000625.1:0-8777 GCA_031416175.1 Gammaproteobacteria bacterium | reverse complement strand
CTACGAGTCTGTCGATTTCAATATGAATTTGCGAGGCACCATTGCCTGGGTGCGGAAATCCAATGGCAGCGCCGAAAACGGAATGGGCATTAATTTCGCCACAGACGATATTGATCGTAACGTAATGTTTTTTATGACGCTACGAGAATACATCGACGATTTCGATGAACGGTTCTAAGTGGAGCCACAGCCGCGTTCAGTCTATTTCCTAGCATTTTCCCGCTAGCCTCAATGCTATACTTCGCGCCATTGTCTTCACGTGGGAGATTGAGGCGTTATGGCGGTTGGGTTCAAAGGTTTGCCTGCTTTGCACGCAGTGGTAGGGGTGCGCATCGGGGTTGCGGAAGCGGCAATTCGTAAGTTAAATCGCCGCGATTTGGTGGTGTTCGAACTGGCGCCTGACAGCGTCGTGGCCGCTGTTTTTACGCGCAACGCGTTTTGCGCGGCCCCTGTCGTGGTAGCCAAACGCCACTTGCAAGAAACCTCGCCGCGCTACTGGGTGGTTAACACCGGCAATGCGAACGCCGGCACGGGCGCGCGCGGCATGAATGACGCGAATGGCACCTGTCTGGCGTTAGCGAATCTGACAGGGTGTCGCGCAGACCAAGTTCTTCCTTTTTCTACAGGTGTGATCGGCGAGCCATTACCTCTGGACCGTCTTGTGGCGGGTCTACCTGCCGCCCTTGCGAATTTGTCCGAGCAAGGTTGGGATGCCGCCGCCCACGGGATCATGACCACTGACACGGTGCCCAAAGGCGCGACACGCCAACGGGTCATTGCCGGTCGAACCGTCACCGTAACGGGCATCGCTAAAGGCTCCGGCATGATTCGCCCCGACATGGCAACCATGCTCTCCTATCTCGCTACCGACGCCCCAGTAACGCAGTCTGCATTGCAAGCGATGTTACGCAACGCCGTCAACAAATCGTTTAACCGCATTACGGTTGACGGCGATACCTCCACGAACGACGCCTGCGTTCTCGTTGCGACCGGCAAAGCCGGTGGCGTTGTTATTAATTCGATTACATCCCCCGACTATATCGCTTTGGCTGAGGCGGTGGATTCGTTGTGTTTGGAGCTGGCCCAGGCGGTCGTGCGGGACGGCGAGGGCGCGACGAAGTTCATAAGTGTGCAAGTTGAAGGCGGTCGCAATGACGGTGAATGCGAAATGGTGGCCTATGCCATCGCGCATTCGCCCTTGGTCAAAACCGCGCTTTTTGCCAGCGACCCGAATTGGGGCCGAATTTTGGCGGCGGTGGGGCGTGCGGGTGTGCCAGAATTGGATTTAGACGCGGTCGTTATCCACGTTGATGATGTGTGCATTGTCCGACAGGGTGGCCGCGCCGCCGACTATGCAGAAGCGAAAGGCCAAGCCGTGTTCGCACGACCTGAAATTACCATATCGGTAAATCTGGCACGCGGCGCCGCGCGCACCACCGTGTGGACGTGCGATTTTTCTTACGACTATGTGCGTATCAATGCGGAATACCGCAGTTAGCCATCACTAGAATTTTACGACATAAGGTGTCACATGCAGGTTTTGTTAGCTAATCCACGGGGTTTTTGTGCAGGTGTTGATCGGGCCATCGAAATTGTCGAACGCGCCTTAACCTTGTTCGGTGCGCCGATCTATGTTCGCCACGAAGTCGTGCACAATAAATTTGTTGTCGACAATCTGCGCGCGAAAGGCGCAATTTTCGTTGACGAATTGGACGATGTACCGACAGGCGCTACGGTCATATTCAGTGCTCATGGCGTGTCGCAAAGCGTGCGAGCCGAAGCGGAACAGCGCGGATTAAAAGTGTTCGACGCCACCTGTCCCCTCGTCACCAAAGTGCATGTTGAAGTAACGCGCCATCAAACGGCAGATCGCGAAGTCGTGCTCATCGGCCACGCTGGCCACCCGGAAGTAGAGGGCACGCTCGGTCAATACGACGTAAAGCTCGGTCGCGGCGCAATGTACCTCGTGGAAACGGTGGACGACGTGCAGAAATTAAGCGTCAAAAACGAAGAGCATCTCTCGTTCGTCACGCAAACAACGCTATCCATGGACGACACCGCCGAAATAATCGCCGCGTTGCGTGAACGTTTCCCGAGTATCTCCGGCCCCCGTAAAGATGATATTTGTTATGCAACGCAAAATCGACAAGAGGCGGTTAAAGACTTAGCGAGTCGTTGCGATTTAATGTTGGTAGTCGGCTCGCCTAGCAGTTCTAACTCTAATCGTTTGCGCGAAGTCGCGGAACGCGCCGGGATTCCGTCGTATTTAATTGACAATGAGTCGGAGATTAATCCAGATTGGTTGTTAGGTAAGAAAGCGGTAGGAATAACAGCGGGGGCTTCGGCGCCGGAAGTGTTAGTGAAGCGGGTGGTTGATCGGTTGAAGTCGTTAGGTGCGACCAATGTTCAAGAAAATAGCGGGCGCCCGGAGAACGTGACGTTTCCGTTGCCGAAGGCGTTGCAGATTAATTAGAGGGTATTGTATATGTTGGTGGTCAGTTCCGGGTAGCTTTCATACACATGCTTACACACGGCTGAGTTCTTCTGGTTGTGCAACCATGGCGCATGGTCTGCGGCAATACTTCGAGCCTCTCTCAATCTGCCTTGAGCATTACGCTGCTTGATCGGCATGTTCGCCCGCCGTGATAGTTACGTAGGCGGTTGTTATCCAGTCGGCGTCCAATCTAAGACAAAAATTCAGGTTGACGATATTTGCGCGAAATTATGGACAGGCACGAACCCCATTAGCTCCAGGAGTTCGTCTGTGGTCATCTCGCTCTGGGGCGCAGTGAATTTCTCTTTCACCGCACCAAGTATTTGCACCTTCAGTGAACACGGCGAATTCTGTACCCGACTACCTTGGCTGCGGATGGGACTTCAGCCAATCCCGCATGGCTTCGTTTACCCGCGTTTGCCAGCCCTTGCCGGAAGCTTTCAGCGCGGCCAGTACGTCGGCGTCGAAGCGGATGGTAGTTGGCACCTTGGGTGTGGCTACACGCGGGCGACCCATGCGTCGAAATTGCTTTAATTCTGTATCGGTCGGTTCATAGGTATCTGGGTCGGCGGCGATTCCGGCGGCAATGGCGGCTTCCTCTCCCGACGTTGGTAGGATTAGGGTGCGCCCTGAACGGGTCTTTATAGTTTCCGGCATAGCTGCGTACCTCTCTTGGGTTAGCCTTGCGTAGACTGATGACGCGGCGGTCGGTGCCGCGATCCGTGAACACCACACAGTACAACCGCTCCGACAGGATGGCGTATCCGATCATGCGTGCCTCGCCGGAATTGCGGCGGTTATCCGGCTTTGCCCAAAGGGTTTTCCACTCCAGTTTGGACCGCCAAAACCAGCGATACGCCATGCTTGGCGAGGTTGGCGGCGTCCTTGGTGAGATCATGGGTGATGTTCATAGACTTTAATGTATTAACAATAAGGCCGTAAGTCAAATAGTTTTTGTTAATACAATGACCCGAAGTGGGTGCGGTGAGTCGTGGCGAATTATTCGGCGGCAGTTAGGCCGTTTGGCGTTAGAGCGATTGGATTTCTTGTGAGCGCTTACAAAAGGCTTACAAAAATCTCTTTTTTGCTATGGGTTGGTTTGTGTTGAGTCTGCTAAATCATTGTCTTAAATGGTGCCCAGGGGCGGAATCGAACCACCGACACGGGGATTTTCAGTCCCCTGCTCTACCGACTGAGCTACCTGGGCGTGTATGACTTGCTGGGTTCCGGTTGGCCGGTTCCGAGAAGGCGCATATTAAAGCGGTTGGAGTGCTTGGAGTCAAGTAAAAGCGGAACTATTTCCGCTAATGGCTTGCAAGCACCGCGGCTAGCCCTATTCCGGCGCCTTGACGAAGCCGTCTGGAACCTTTGAGCCTTCACCAAAAAAGTACTTATCCATCTCACCTTCCAGGAACTTGCGCGCCTTTGGGTCCATGGGGCTTAAGCGATATTCGTTTAGTAGCATGGTTTGGTGACGGACCCATTGTCCCCAGGCCTCTTTGGATACGTTTTCGTAAATCCGTTTACCTAAGTCACCGGGATAGGTGGGAACTGCTAAGCCTTCCGCTTCTTTACCCAATTTAATGCAATTAACCATGCGAGCCATCGGTGTCGTACTCCTTAAGCGGTTCAATATCGTTCAAAATGCGTTTGACTGGGGCGGGTAGCCCGTAGTCGTTTGGTGAGTGAGACTTATACCAGACCAAATCGTTAGCTTCCATCACGCCGAGCGTAGGGTTTTCGACAGAACAGACCACCGGCGTGATGTCGAGGTGGAAATGGCTAAAGGTATGCCGCACCGACGGCAGGGTCGCGACGATGGAAGTGTTTAGCCGCAGCACATCGCGCGCCCAAGAAGGCGTGTCAACGTCTATAGGGCATTCTGGCAGGCTCCACAGTCCGCCCCAAATACCGACCGGGGGCCGTTTGGCGAGTAGTACTTCGCCCTGCGTGTTGCGCAGAATCAACATGCGCGTGGTGCGCGTTGGAATAATTTTCTTGGGTCGCGACTGCGGAAAGTCGCGGGTTCTGCCAAAAGCCAACGCCTGGCATTGCATACGCAGGGGGCACTCGCCGCACTTCGGCTTTGATCGTGTGCAAAGCGTCGCGCCCAGGTCCATGATCGCTTGCGTGTAGTCTGTAACACGTTGCATTGGCGTGTGACGCTCAGCGTGCGCCCACAAGGCATTCTCGATCACCTTTTCTCCCGGCCAGCCCTCAATGGCATGGAAACGGGTTAGCACGCGCTTCACGTTGCCGTCCAGAATAGCGAAGTGTTGATTGCTGCCCAGGGCGAGAATCGCCCCTGCGGTCGAGCGGCCAATGCCGGGAAGCGCGGCGACCTGTGCAAAATCTTGCGGCATTTCTCCGCCGTGCTCCGCGCAAATAATGCCCGCCGCGCGATGCAGATTCCTTCCGCGCGCGTAGTAGCCAAGCCCGGCCCAATGTTGGAGCACGTCGTCGACATTCGCGTCCGCTAGCGTACGAACGTCGGGAAAGCGCGCGACAAATCGTTCGAAATAGGGGATAACGGTGGCCACCTGCGTTTGTTGCAGCATCACTTCCGAAATCCACACGCGATACGGCGTGCGTGGATTCGCCCACGGCAAATCGTGACGACCATGGTTGTCAAACCATTCAAGTAAGTTCGCGGCAAAATTTTGCGAATTGGGCATGGGTTGGTATTATCCTGGTTCTAGGGATATTTCACCCGCAAGCTTGGTGTCAGGGTGGTGCGCCAGGCAAGGTGATCGTAGGTAAAGGTTTTCGAACAACGGGTGACGCATGGCGCAAGCGATTGAAGAAAAAGTGGCGATCCAGGATGATCTAAATAACGAACAGCCGGGCATTCTAAAGCTGACAGTTTTTGCCAACGGTGACCGGGTCAAGCGCGGCGCCATCCTGTTGCTTGCCGGGTGGGCGATTGCGGCTGTCGCGGTTCCGATTCCCATCTTCCATTTGATTGTTGTCCCCATTTTCTTGCTTGGCACGCCCTATTTTGCCTACAAACGCTATAAATTGGTACGTTCAATGGAAGCGGTGGAGGGCGATTGTCCGCGATGTCAGAAATCTGTCCGCATCAAATTAGAAACGGACGACGTTCTGCCAAAATGGACGTATTGTCCCGCCTGCAATGGTTCAGTTCAGTTGTTGCCTGCGAGTCAAGGCACCGCGAGCGCGGCTAGTATATAATGCGCGGCAAGTCGACAAACGTTTCAGATCAATGGCTGGTTAAAGCATGCGTATAATGATGGCATTTATTATTATCGGAATTATGTTGGTGTCCGGAGCGGCGTCAATCGCGCTTTTTATGTTTCAGACCGGCATATTCACGAAGTGAGCGCGAGTGTTGGAGCGGGTGGAGGGAATCGAACCCTCGCTATCAGCTTGGGAAGCTGAAGTTCTACCATTGAACTACACCCGCCTAGGGTAGGCGAGCGCCATTCTACTAGAGAACCGAATTTTTACAACCTGATCTAACTGAATCTATGGAAGCGGCATGCAGATCATCGTTAATGGCGAGTCGACGGGCGTTCGAGAAGGACTGACGGCTGTAGAGCTGGTGCACATATTAGATTTGGTCGATCAGCGCATTGCCATGGAAGTGAATCTTGAAATCGTTCCGCGTGGCAAATACGACTCCTTTACTTTCCAGCCGGGCGACAAAGTCGAAGTCGTCCGTGCCATTGGCGGCGGTTAGCGTCACCCCCCCCCTACGTTTTTGAAAGAAGTTAGCGAATATGATAGCCAATTTGAGTGTTTCCGATTTGAAAGACCCTTTAATCATCGCCGGAAAAACCTATCACTCGCGATTGCTGGTAGGCACGGGTAAGTACGCGGATCTTGAACAAACACGTCTGGCAACCGAGGCGAGTGGCGCGCAAATAGTCACCGTCGCGATTCGTCGCACCAATATTGGCCAAACCCCCGGCGAGCCGAGCTTGCTTGATGTATTGCCGCCGTCCAAATACACCTATTTGCCAAACACAGCCGGTTGTTATACCGCCGATGACGCAATTCGCACCTGCCGCTTGGCGCGGGAATTACTCAACGGGCACGACCTCGTCAAACTCGAAGTGTTGGGCGATCAAAAGTCGCTATATCCCGATGTCGCGCAAACATTCCTCGCCGCTGAAATCCTGATTAACGACGGCTTTAAGATCATGGTGTACACCAATGATGATCCCATCGCGGCCAAGCGCTTCGAAGAAATGGGCTGCGTTGCGGTGATGCCCTTGGCGGCGCCTATCGGTTCGGGCTTAGGCATTCGCAATCCGCATAACATTCGCATGATCATTGAAAATGCAAAGGTGCCTATTTTGGTCGATGCTGGCGTAGGAACGGCGTCTGATGCCGCCATTGCCATGGAATTAGGCTGTGACGGCGTACTAATGAACACCGCGATTGCGGGCGCTAAATATCCCGTTTTAATGGCCAGTGCGATGAAAAAAGCCATTGAAGCAGGCCGCGAGGCATTTCTTGCAGGACGCATTCCGAAGAAAGCCTACGCCAGTGCTTCCTCACCCATCGATGGCTTATTTTTCTAGCCAAAGCGCAACGCTCCCGTTACACCATCTTAAGTAAAGACTATGGAACCTGAAAAACACATGCGCAAGGTGCGCAGCTTTGTGCACCGTGAATCGCGTATGACTGCTCGTCAAAAACGCGCCGTCGATGAATTGTGGCCTAGCTTCGGCATAACGCTTTCCGAGGCGACGCTGGATTTAACCACGATATTTGGCCGCGATGCGCCACGTAGTTTGGAAATTGGTCTAGGTATGGGCGACGCATTGTTAGCGATGGCGCAACGTTATCCAGAGCGAGATTTTGTCGGCGTCGACGTGCATCGACCCGGTGTGGGCAACACGCTCGATCTCGGACGAAATCTAGGTTTGACTAATGTTAGGGCGGTTGTGGCGGACGCAGTGGAATTGCTCAAGCATAATGTGGCCGACGCGAGTTTCGACACGGTCTATATTTTCTTTCCAGACCCGTGGCCTAAGACACGTCATCACAAGCGTCGACTTATAAGCCCAGCGTTTGTCGAACTTTTGGGCGGCAAGCTCAAGCCAGGTGGCGTCGTGCAGTTAGCGACGGATTGGGAAGCCTATGCGTTGTGGATGATGGACGTGTTGTCGGCCAGTCCGGCGTTCGAGAATCTTAGCGGTGTGGGTAATTTTGCGCCGCGCTGTGAAGACCGAGCGCTAACCAAATTTGAGGCGCGCGGTCAGCGTTTAGGGCACGGCGTGTGGGATTTGGCATTCTCCAGACGTTGAGTCAGGTGGTTGCGTGTCGCGGAAAATCTTCACGTTTTTTTCGTGAATGCGCTGGCCAGGTTGCGAGCAGCCAATCAGCTACGCATCAAGGCCGAGCAAGCCTAAAATAGCGTCCAATTCGCCATGATTGATAGCGCAATGCGCCTGTTCTTGCACTTTAGGCTTCGCACGGTAGGCCACGCCCATACCCGCGACCGCCATCATTTTTAAGTCATTGGCGCCGTCGCCCATTGCGACGGCTTGCGCAGGTTCGGCGCCAATTTCTTCGCAAAGCTGCAATAAAAAACCGGCCTTCGCTTCGGCGCCCACTATCGAGCCGACGATTTTGCCGGTCAACTTGCCATCTTCAATTTCGAGCGTGTTGGCGAGCGTGTAATCGAGGCCAAGCCGCGCACGTAGACGCTCGGCAAAAAACGTGAAGCCGCCTGATACTAAGGCGAAGCGGATGCCCTTGCGGCGCAAGCCTGCCAATAATTTTTCGGCACCTGGATTGAGTTTTAGGCGTTCGACATAAACGCGTTCAAGGACCGATTCAGGCAATCCCTTCAGTAACGCAACGCGCCGAGTAAGCGACTGCGCGAAATCCAGTTCGCCACGCATGGCCGCTTCCGTGATCGCTGAAACCTGAGGATTAACCCCGGCGAAATCGGCAATTTCATCGATACATTCGATGTTAATTAGCGTCGAGTCCATATCGGACACCACGAGCCGCACACGCGAAGAATCGAAACTCGCAGGAAGAACGTTAATGTCACAGTCGAATTCGCGTCGCCAGTTCGCGACCTGCTCATTCGTCATTGCTGAATCAACTTCTATGCGCTGGAATACTGTGTGCCGAGTTATACGCCCGCCGACAATTCCGTTAATTTTCTCCGCTTTGTCTGCGTTGGCGGACAGGTCGTGAATAATCAAGGTGCTCATAGTTGTGTCACTTTGTAATCAGGAATGGTGCGTAGAGTAGTCGCTAGCGCGGTGGCAGGCAAGGCGCCACCGGCTGAAATTCCGCG
>JANOTC010000624.1:0-3696 GCA_031416175.1 Gammaproteobacteria bacterium | reverse complement strand
TTGGAATATGCGCCGTGGTCTGTTTTGGCCGCAGAGTCACAACGATGTGATTCGAATAGTGTTAGACAAAGCAAAGAATGGTACGAAAGTCATTTACGTACCTGGCAATCATGACGAATTGCTGCGCGACTTTGACGGTATGAGTTTTGGCAACGTTTTGATTCGAAACGAGGCAATTCACACAACGGCGGACGGGCGGCGCCTTCTGGTGTTGCACGGCGACGCCTTCGACAGCGTCGTCAAGTGCGGCAAGTTACTCGCCATAATCGGAAATATTTCGTACGACTGGCTGCTCGATTTCAATCGTTGGGTAAATTGGGGTCGACGTAGGCTTGGAATGCCCTACTGGTCCTTGGCTGCCTACCTCAAGCACAAAGTTAAGAACGCTGTGAATTTCATTAGCAGCTTCGAGAGCGCACTCGCCAATGAAGCGAGGAAGAAAAACGTTGATGGTCTTGTTTGTGGGCACATTCACCGCGCTGAAATAGCCACCATCGAGGGTGTTCTTTACTGCAACGATGGCGATTGGGTGGAGAGTTGCACCGCCCTGGTTGAGCACTTCAGCGGCTCATTGCAGTTGCTTCATTGGACGGATCAGCAACACGTCATGAAAGGTGAGGGCGACGAGGTAGTCGAGTCAAAAGTAGCAGTCGGAGGTATGTAGGATGAAAATAGCGATTGTGACCGATGCATGGCATCCACAAATTAACGGTGTCGTTACCACGTTAGGAAAGACCGGTGAGTGTCTGTCAGAGATGGGGCACGACGTAATGTATGTTACGCCGCAGGACTTCCGCACGATCCCATGTCCGACCTACCCTTCGATTAAGCTGGCGATAAACCCTGTAGGAAAGCTGGGCCGCACGCTGGACAAGTTTGGGCCAGATGCGGTCCATATCGCCACGGAGGGCCCATTGGGTTGGTCCGCTCGGCGGTACTGTAAGAAACGTGGATTGGCTTTCACGACTTCGTTTCACACGCAGTTCCCGCAGTATGTAAAGTTGCGCGCACCAATACCCTTGAGCTGGTCCTACGCGGTATTGCGCGGCTTTCACGGCGATGCCGTGCGCACAATGGTTCCAACACCGTCGCTGCGAAATGAGTTGCATGAATGGTCGTTTGATAACGTAGTGATCTGGTCGCGCGGGGTCGATACCGAAGTTTTTAAGCCCGCGGACAAGGCCTTTTTGGACGCACCGCGTCCAATTTCTATGTACGTGGGGCGCGTGGCAGTGGAGAAAAACGTCGAGGGATTTCTCTCGCTCGACATTCCTGGTACCAAATATGTGGTCGGCGATGGACCGGATTTGGAGAAGCTTCAACGCAAATATCCAGCGGTTCGCTTTACCGGCGTCAAGCGTGGAACGGAGTTGGCCGCCCATGTGGCGGCCGCCGATGTTTTCGTATTTCCCAGTCGTACCGATACGTTTGGTTTAGTGATGCTTGAAGCGATGGCGTGCGGGGTACCCGTCGCGGCTTTCCCGGTTACCGGGCCTGTGGATGTGGTGCGTCACGGTGAGACAGGCATTTTGGATGAGGATTTGGCCGTAGCTATTCGCGGCGCCCTTCGGCTAGATGGTCGGGCGTGTCGCGAGCATGCTTTGCAGCGAACGTGGCGGGTGGCGACAGAGCGTTTCGCCTCCTATTTGGTGGACAACCGCCGAGTACGTGGCCAAGCCACCGAGCGCGAGTTGTATGGTTCTAGTCCGGTGTCGGCAGATGGACTGTCCACGGCCAGTATGGTTATGGATGAGGGACAAAGCTAGGATGGCTTTCAATGGAGTGACAGGGACTGACCGCCAGCGGCGGCACAGGGATGTACCGTGCTTATCCGGTTGTCTCCCAAGACCACTACCGGTAGTATGTTGAGCAACTGTGTTCGGGAGCGGCATCCATCACGGCGTCAGCCCCAAACATCTTCAAGTCAACCTTAACGAATTCACTTTCCGCTTCAACCGTCGCTTCTATCCCTTCAACGCCTTCCGCTCGCTGCTTGGCATCGCCGGCGGCGTCACCGCGCGGACCTAAGCCGAGCTCTATGCCAAGAAATCACGCCCCACTATATCTAGCGGTTGTGTGTGACAACCGGATAAGCACGGGATGTACTAATCGGTTTGGTGCGCGCGAAATCGCTAGGTTGATCGTGCGCGGGTTGGATTAGGCTAGTCAATTGGTTAAATTAAACCCAAGAGGAGGTGATTTTATGTCGGGATTCTTCAGGGCTCTTGAAATTCAACGGTGGGACGATCACCGGTACTACCATCACAACCGCATTAATCAGTCCTTGCACTTGGTTAGCGCGATTAGTTTCCTATGCTCCTATGTCTTGCTCTTTATTAATCCAGTTGCGGCTGCCCTGGTCGGCTGGCTAGTTTCTATGGTTACGCGGCAATCTGGCCACTTCTTTTTTGAGCCCAAAGGCTATGATGAAGTTAATCAGGCCACGCACGAGCACAAAGAGGAGATCAAGGTCGGCTACAATCTTCAGCGCAAGGTCGTTCTTCTGTCGATTTGGGCGCTTTCTCCTTTGGTGTTGTATTTCAAGCCCGGAATGTTCGGACTGTTTGAGCCGGCGGCTGACTTGCAAGATTTCGGGAATCAAACAGCTTTGCTTTGGCTCGGCATAGGCGTTGGTGCTTTGATATTCCGCACCGTTCATTTGTTCTTCTTGAAAGACGTTCAGACCGGATTGGTATGGATGACTAAGATCCTAACCGATCCGTTTCATGACATTAAGCTTTACTACAAGGCACCTTTGCAGATTTTGCGTGGTGAGATGCTCGATCCCATGCACGCCAAGCACTACGCCTAAGATTGTTGAGAGTAGGAAACGCGCGCTGCCCACGAGCGCGCGTTTTGCGTTTGTAGCTGCTTGGCTAGAACCGGCTAGAACCGGTGGGAAATTAATTCGCGCAGTATTCGGCGCTTGATGGATTTGTTTGTCAGGGTCGCGTCAGACCACCACCAGCCGTCTTTGTGCATTTTCCGTGCGGCGGTCATGAATTTATCGGCAACAGCCGCAAAATCACTATCGGTGTAGTTAAGGCTAAAAATGAAGCGCCCGGTGCCGACCCAGCTCAGGGCCAGACCTTCGACGCGCAGGTAATACTGCAGCATCCAGTTGTAGCGCGAAGGCTGCGTGTAATAGACCGTCCAGATAGAGGAAAGATTGGCCACGCGCGCGGGCAGGTTCTCGTCACGCAGATACATGTTAAGCCGCTGTGCGCGATCATCCCATACCGCATCGAGATTGCGGTACAGTGCGCGAATCTCCGGGCTTTCCAGTCGCTGCAGGAATTCGTTCATCGCGGCCATCACATAGGGATGCGCATTGAAGGTGCCGCGCGCAAAACAAATGTCGGCTGGTCGATCGTCACGGTAGCGCTTCATTAAATCCTTGCGGCCGCACACCACGCCAATCGGCAGGCCACCGCCTAAGGTCTTGCCGTAAGTAACCATGTCGGCGCGGACGCCGAAATATTCTTGGGCGCCGCCGGGAGCTAGTCGAAAGCCGACGAAAATTTCATCGAAAATCAGCACGATGTTGTTCGTGCTGCATACTTCGCGCAGTTGCTTGAGCCATGAGGTATAGGCCAAACGGTCGTAAGAGGCCCTTCGCGAACTGTCCGTAAGTGATCCGTCGCTCGGGGCGTTGCCGTTAGGATGCAAGGCCTGCAGCGGATTGACCAAGACGCA
>JANOTC010000623.1:0-4563 GCA_031416175.1 Gammaproteobacteria bacterium | reverse complement strand
CCGATGTCGCGAATGAGTTGGCGCGCGGGTTCCACACGCGCATCCAATCGGCGCAAATCTTTTTCTAAGCGGCCAGACACGTCAAGCACTTCACGAGCGGCTGTGATGGCCGTATCAAGATACACTTCAATAAATTCGAGTTGCGTTACGCGTAACAGCCGTTGTGTGGCCTCGGCATATTGTCGATTAGCTTCACATACACCCAGCACAATCGCGTCAATAGAGTCTTGTACGCTGATATGCATATTTGAATTTTGGCCAATGAGCAGACTAGACAGGGTGAGTCCACGCTGCGCTTTGTTGGTGCGAATGGTGTTAGTGAGATCATGGCTGTGTAACAGTAGCCGGAGTACGCCTGCGCGAACGGTTTCTGTTATGTCCGTGGTTGACAATTTTCCGAACTCACCCAAGCCAACCACCACGGCACCTTTGCAGCTCCCTCTTAACACGTCCGCTACATTTCTAACGTTAAGTACCACCGCGCTAGTGCCGCGCTGATAGGCATACACGCCCAAACGTTCGCGTTGGCTAAGCGCGCCGTTCACCATGCGGTCTATTTCCTTTTCGGCGCCCGCGATGGTGTCGCCGAGGTAGTGGCCGCACAGAATGGGCGTGTCGACAAAGCGCAGGTCGATGGCGCGAACGCTCACTTTCAATATCTGCAGCTTGTCCCGCGCGCTGCTTCGTTTTGGCTTGTCGGCAATTACGCTGCGCGTCAATTCGTCTGTTGTTGGGTCGGGTACGGCGACAGAGGGCATTTTCGTGTCTGACGGGACGATTATCGTTGCTAGGATGTCATTCTCTGGCACGGCACAGAATCCTTGTGCGCAGGCCACATAGCAGGCGCATGCGTGAAAATGCGCCGGGGCACGCTGGCCCCGGCTATGGATTTACATTAGGCAAACACTTTCTGCTTACGCGCGGTTGTCGTGCCTAAAATTTTTGGACTTTGTGGATACGACGCCGAGGGCAAATACGTGCATATGGCTTTATGCCAATCGGCATAAGTTGCGTTGGCGGGCAAGGCCTTCAACGTTTTTAGCGCGTAGTACGTAAATGCGCCGTTGTAGCGACCACCGATGCTCGCGTCATAGCTGTAATTATTTGGCCCTTCCTTGCAACCGGACAATAATAAATCGCCCAGTTGCTTCGACAATGCCGTTGCAAACGGTGAGGGTCCCACATTCGCGCGAAGCAACGAGGCCAGTTTGCCCATTCGCGCGATGGGTAAGCGATCTTCGGGCAACCAATTGCCCATTGGCATGAAACGCGGACGTGGGCCGTCGGCTTCTGCCTCGGCGGGTGCTGCGCGGCTGACTGTGCCAGAATGACAACTGTCGGCAATTAAAACCAGGCGTACGCCATTTTTGCGCGCGCCAAATAGGGTTCGAATTTCGTCGTCGGATAAGGCAGATCCATTGGTTTGCAGATCATAAGGACACAAGGCTTCGTCTAAGCCGTCGATCTCGTCGCCGTCGGTATCCGGTTGGTACGTACCGTGCCCCGAATAGGTAATGACGAGATTATCGCCACTTGCCGCGCCGCCAACCAGTCCCGTCAGGGTTTGAACCATGGCCATTTTGGTGGCGTCGCCGTCCAATAACATATCAACCAAAAAACCGCGCGTACGCAGCACAGCCGCCCAATCCTGCGCATCGTTGACACAGCCCTTTAGGTCCATTTGGGTGCCAGGATAATTGTTAATTCCAATGCAAAGTGCTTTCTTACTCATGTGAGTTACCTCCGTGTGGTGATCCCCTTAAAAATATGATTCGAAGGCCCTAAAGTCAATACAACTCCACGGATAAATAAATGTTTCTTATATCCTCAATGAAATAGATGAACTTATTCGCTCAATTGTGATATGAAATTCGTTTTGCGTACCGATAAAGCTCCCGCAGCTACTACTAAAAAATGCTATTGTTTGTTCCTGATCAGTAGAGTATCCCGAAGGGATGCATTTAATCTTAGGCCAGTGGGGGATGTTGCTATGCGGTTCAAAAGACGGGTCTTTTTACCATTCATGCTCGCGAGCGTAGGTCTGGCTTCGCCAGCGATCGCCAGCAACGAGAGCAAGCATGATGGAAAAGACGTTACGTTCATTCAAATGGGCGATATCCATGGCCATTTGGTGCCGCGTCCCAGCGTTCGTAGCGATGCAGGCAACAAGCTCGAAGGTGGATTGGCACGCTTAAAAACGAAAGTCGATCAAATTCGCGCGAAAAATAAACATAACTTGTTGATCAACACCGGCGACACGATTCAAGGCTCAGGCGAAGCACTATATACGCGAGGCCAGGCGTTAGTTGATGTCATTGACTTGTTCAAAGTGGATGTGTTTGCGCCTGGCAATTGGGACTTTGTATATGGTAAGGAACGCTTCGTGGAGTTATTCGTTGGGTCTACGCATCCAGCCGCCACGACCACTTCAAAACGTTGGGGCGCCTTAGCGTCCAATGTGTATCACGCAGGCGTTACACCCCCTGCGACCATTCTGCCAGGAACGATGTTCAAGAATGTGAATGGCATTAAAATTGGCATCATCGGCTGTACAACCAATCGTGGACCACAAGTGGTAGGTGAGTGGGTGACGGATGGTCTAACGTACACGGATTGTGCACCTGAATTGAAGGCGGCGGCTGCGGCGTTTCGTGCTGAAAACCGTGCGTCAACTGGAAAGGATGATCCGGGCGGTCCTGTTGATTTAGTCGTTGTCGCCTCCGAAATTGAAATCGGTCGCAATATTCAAGTATTGCGGCAGCTTACGGCTGAGCAGCATATTGATATCGTGTTCAACTCAGACATGCACGAAGAAGTTTCCAAGCCCATTGAAGTCACCACCGCCGCTGGTTTTAAGTCGATGATTGTCGAACAAGGCATGGACGGCACCGCCTTGGGCGAAATTACATTCAAAGTGAATGCGGCCTCGCCTGTGGGTCAAAAAGTGGCGGAGTGGAAATACACACAACACCGCATCGACGAAAGTTTGAAGGAAGATTCCGGCGTTGCGAAAAAAGTGGCAGCGGTTAGCAAGCCTTACACCAAAGCGGGCTACGTAAAGCCGACTGACTGTAATAAAGCGAGCGTATATTGGAATATGTTTAGCGAAACCTGCTTGCATGGGCCGCTTGATGTGGCAGTAGGTACGGCAGACGTGAACCTATCCCGCGCGAACTTTGATGATGAGGCAGTTCCAGCGATACTGGAAGGTTCTTCACATAATTGGATTGCCGATGGCATCCGTTGGTGGGCGGCGTCCGATATGGCGACTGTGCGTGGCTTTCGTTATGGAACAACAGTAAAAGCAGGCGCGAAAATCATGCGTAACGACTTGTACCACTTCGTGCCCATCGGCCCGCGCATCGGTAAAGCATCACGTATAACGGCGGTCCAATTACGTAATCAAGTCGACAACTCATCGCGTTCTACGTTCGGCCAAGATTCCAATATTGATTGGCGCGGCGGTTGGATGTTTGCTTACAGCGGTGAAGGCTTTAGCGTAAAGCTTGATCCCTACTCGGTGAGTGGCGTGGATAATAATCCGAATAACGGAAATCCGCTCTACGCACCGTTAACACCGGCAGACGTCACAGCGAATAAAGTCGACAAATTTGCAGGGTTCCGCAAACCATCACGCGCACGTGATTTAACCTTTACGCTTCCTTGCGCGATGTTGCCACCTGCTGAGCAAAATGGTTGTACGAAGTCAGCCGTGAGCCATATCACTAACAATACTAACGGTGATTGGACGCCCGCGTGGAGCGCAGTGTATGCGGACGGCATAACCAAGCCTGTTTTCACACTTGCGCCAGGCAATGGAAAGTCCGAGGATCCGTGGAAAGTGACTGCCGTAGCCGTCAATCGTCAAAATATATATCCTATCGCAAGCGCGGCCGGGTATTGGTATTACAAGACGCCAGAGACCATTAACAATTGCCCTAACTGTTTCCCATTTGGTACGTCGAACGACAAGACGCTGTCTTCGAACACGCCGTACCTCTTGCCGGTCAATGCCGACGAAAGTGGCAAGGCAATGTTAGATAGTGATGGCGTGCCGATTGTGAAGGTGTATACCGACGCCGATTCGAAGGCAAACGCGGTACCGGCTGGCTTCAAAGTGGGCGACTGGATTCCAGGCGCGGATGGCAAGCCGCAGCCATTGGGTCGTCCGATTGACTTAGTGGAAATTCTCGAAGGCTATCTCAAGGTCGGCAACGCCAAGCCAACCACTGGCCGCGTTACTTTGTGGAATGATGTGAAGCTGCCAGGTCGGGAAATGTTCGGTTTCCCCGTGCTTCAACCATTGTGTGGCACGATTGGTCTGACGCCGACAACGGTGTGTCCGTAACGCCTTAATTCGATTGTTTTAGCCGCAATACAACGAGCTAGGCGTGCAAGCGTCTGGCTCGTTGCCGTTTTTGCCCCAATCTGGTAAACTTTCGTCCCACGCGTTGTCGTCTATTCCCTTTCCTTCCGATCTTATAAAGTGTTTGCATGACCAGGTATGTTTTCGTAACCGGCGGTGTCGTTTCGTCTTTAGGCAAAGGCATCGCATCAGCATCT
>JANOTC010000622.1:0-3925 GCA_031416175.1 Gammaproteobacteria bacterium | reverse complement strand
CCAATATGTTATAGTGTTTTCGGGCGGGCACTATGTAGAAGTCTTTAGCTACAAATTGAGTCGGGGTGCAGCCAGTAAATGGCAAAGTACATCAAGCCAGCAGTGCCTTGACGCTTCGATGAAGCGTAGGATTCAAGTCTTGTATTTGTCGAGCTATATTGACTTGCATATTAGCGTCAGAAATTTCGATCAAGCTATCTTCGATTTTGTAATTTCCTTTTGCCTTGAACCAGAGAAGAACTTTAGCAAGATGCCAGAGTGTGGAATTGCCTTCATGAATTGGCGACGGGAAAATGGACTTATTCCCAATCACAAGCTTTCTGATGTTCTGTCGGCTACAACCCAATATCTCCGCAATATCCGTCAGCCCGACCAAATCTGGCGTTGCTTCAATCAGTTTGGCTTCAGGAATGGCCTTTTTAACATCAGCAATAGCACTGGCAACTGCCTCGAAAGCAGTCGCCGCTTCTCGGGAGAAATTCAAGGCAATACGACCGTGTTGACCGACTCCGATGATGGCGTCATCGCAACCCGCCTCGTAAAGCGTGTCAACAAATTTTTCCGGATCAGTTTCAGCGTCGTGAAGATCGAACTTAAGTAAGAATTCGAATTCTGTCATAACTTATTCCTCGAAATGTCTTCGAGCTGGCGTTGTGATGATGCTAGATCATTGCGCGCAGGTTGTCAAGTGACAACCTGCGATATTCAGGCGGGACGGCGTGTTAGATATCGCGGACTTCAGAGCCTATTTGTCAATAATGCTCCAATACCCAGTCGTCCCGCTGGCAGAAATGAATGTGGACATCTATTGAGTACATCATTACCCCCTACGCCTGCTTCAACACATAATCCAGCCAAAGCCCGGTCAATCTATCGGTCAACCGATTCTGCGATTGCCGCGCAGCGAGATTATCGAGATCCAGCCATTCCAGCGGTTGATCTTGTTGCGCGCAGGAGAAAACAGGGCGGGTACGTGCGCCCGTGGCCGGGTCGATTTGCCATTGCACGCATTGTGCGCACACGCCTTTGAGCATGCATTGCATCGGGCTGCCGGCGGTGCCGAGTGCTTCAACATGGGCGGGTAATAAAGGTTTTAGCGAGCCGCGCAGTTCTTTCTGAAACGCTTTAAGTAGGCTCGTTGATCCCATGACCATAATGCGGTCGACCGTGGCCAAGGGTATATGTTGGTGGTGTTGGCCGAGTTTGCCAGCGGCATAGTCGTGCATAAGCTGAATCATATCGGTGGCGGTGACGCTGATGTCTTGCGGACGGCGTGCTTGAATGCGCGGTTCGGCGGCGGTGCACCAAATGATTTGATCAGCCGCTTCTTCTAGTTCGCTTTGGTTGTCGAGTTCGTCGGCACGACTAAATGCCGCGATATACATCACGCGATTGCCACCGGCACGCAAGGCGGGGCCAATGTCGAGCATGACGGCGGCGCCCCAACGGCCTGCGACGATCATCACGGTTTTGTCGGTGGGGATGTCGGTGGGGGCGCCGGTGGGGCCCATAAGTACCACGGGGTCGCCGGGGTTGAGGCGGCCTACTAAGCGGGGGCCAGCGCCCCATTGCAAGACCATGAGTCGAATCATGTCACCTTTGACGCCTGTACCGCTAACGGTTAATAACGGCACTTGCAAGCGCGTACCGGCGACGATGGGGCTGAGTGATTCATACGTTTGCATGCGGAAAAATTGGCCTGGCTGGAAATTTTTTGCGGCCAGCGGTGCGCGCACCCAAATCTCGGTGATCGCCGGGTTACTGCGCTTCACTTCTGCAATACGTGCAGTGAAGGCGTGTTCCATTTCGGCACGAAAACGTGTTAGGTCGCCAATGTCACCATGGGGTAGATGGCTTAGCGCATCTATTACGCGTGGGTAGCCGCGCTTCGCAGAGGCAATGGCTTTGACCACGCTGCCATGAAAAACGGGGTGGGTATCGCCCAAATAACTGACTAAGCGACCATGGGAATTGATTGAAGTGAATGCGCCAAATTCACTTTCTTTGCAGTTCTTCGCTACTTTTACCGGCTGTAACTCGCCTTGAGAAAGAACATGCCCAAGGAAGTGGTTATCTTCCAATTTGAAAGTGCCGGGATACTCGCGCTCATAGATGGTGTTAGGAACCGAACCGGCGGCGACGAATACAGCGCGCGCGGGTAGGGTGATTTCTTGGCGCGTGGTGACATCGCTACCTTCTTGCTTGAAACTTTGTCGACAGACGAGTGCGCGTACGTGCTCGTATTTGTCGAGTTCTACATGCAGAGGGTCGCAGCCTTCCAAGTAGAAAAGCCCTTCATTCATGGCTTGAATGACTTCTTCGTGGTTGCGCGTGTAGGCGGGAGACTCGCTGAGTTCGCGGCGATAGGTGAGGGTGACGCCGCCCCAGGCATGCAATAAAGGCGTGAAGTTAGGCGTTTCCTTGGCGGCAGTCGCGCGCTCGCGTTCTGCGCGCACGGCGCGGCCATGGGCTAAGAATTCGTTTAATATTTCTTGGTCTTCGTCCGGCATACCGGCGAAAATTTTGGACTCACCCAAGCTCGCACACAATGTTTCGTGACGAAACAGGGCTTTTTCTACTTGCTTAATATAATAAGCCTGCACTTCCGATGCGGTGTCTACGGCGGTTAGGCCGCCGCCGATGACAACCGCGGGCAATCGTAATTGCAAGTTAGCCAGACTGGTATCTTTTCCTGCGCCGGTGAGCTGCAAGGCCATTAGGAAGTCACTGGCTTGACGCATGCCCCGTGCTAGGCTGTTGCCGATGTCGAGAATGCGCGGAAGTCCGGCGCCGACCGCCAAGCATACATGGTCAAAGCCAAGTTCCCAGGCGTTCTCGAGGGTGACTGTGCCGCCTAAACGAACGCCGCCGAAAACTTGAAAATTCGCGCGGCGGGCCAGGCTCAAATAAATCAATTTGAGGAAGTTTTTGTCCCAGCGGACGGTAATGCCGTATTCTGCGACGCCACCAAAACCTAACAGTATGCGTTCGTCCAGCGGCTCGCCCAAGTCTTCCCAACGGTGCACCGGCTGATTCAATAAGTGGGCAGGCAAAGGCTCAATCTTTAAGCCGTCGACGCCGATCACGGCGCAACCTTCTAAGGTTAAATGGTGAGCCATAGTGAAGCCAGCCGGGCCCATGCCGACAACTAAGACTTTGCGACCGTTGTAGGGTTTGGCTAAGTATTGTTGCGCACGCAATGGGTTCCAGCGGGTTAATAGATCGTAAATCTCTACGCCCCAGGGCAGTTCCAAGACATCCGTGAGCACCCGCGTTTCGATTTGAGGGATGTTAACGGGATCTTGCTTTTGATAGATGCAACCTTTCATGCAATCGTTGCATATGCGATGACCGGTTGCCGGTATCATCGGGTTGTCGATCATGGCCACGGCGAGTGCGCCGACCGTGCAGCCGTCACGTTTGAGCGCGTGCATTTCCGAAATTTTTTCTTCGAGCGGGCAGCCGGTGAGCGTCACGTCGAGGGGGTCCAATTTAAAGCCAAGCTCTGGCTGGCCTTTCTTTTCGGGAAAGCCTTTTGAGCAAAAATCACCGTCATGGTCATGGCAGTAAATGCAGTAATGCACTTCGTCCTGAACTTGACGGGCGTCCATGCGCGCGTCGGTGAGTTTAAAACCGTCACGGCGGCGGAAGTGTTCCGGTACGCTTTGGAGGCGCGTGGCTCCGTGGAAGTGAATGGTTTGCAGCGGCACGAGCTGGTTATGATCGACGCGATTGGGCAGTTTGAAACTGGCCCATCCAAGCACGAAACGATTATCCTTTAAGGAGAGTGCGCACCATTGTGTTAGCGTTTCGATGGCCGCTGCATGGCTGGACTCATCCGTTAATAAAGATACCGCGTAAACCGATATGGCGCGTTCGCGATCGGCGAGGTCGTTACCGGCAGACCTTAAAATGTCGTCCAGTT